>JANWUU010000114.1 GCA_025057735.1 Burkholderiaceae bacterium | reverse complement strand
CGCCAGCGAGGAGAAGAACTGCGCGGCCATGATGGTGTAGAAGCCGCGGTTCATCGTCGGGGTCGGCGTCGCTGCACGGAAGGCGTCGGGGCGAAGGCGGCGGCGTTATATCACGTGCCCTTCGCACGACGATGGCCGCAGGTGTGCCGTACGCTCGTTGCTTCTCGTTATTCTTGTCGGCGCCGGTCTCGTTGTCAGATGCCCCGTCCGATCGTCGCCCGGATCGATTGCGCCGCGCTGCGGCACAACCTGGCGGTGGCGCGCCAGCGGGCCGGAACGCGCTTTCTGTGGGCGGTGGCGAAGGCCGACGCCTACGGGCATGGCATCGAGTCCGCCGTGGCGGCCTTCGACGCCGCCGATGGGCTGGCGTTGCTCGACTTCGCCGAGGCGGAGCGCGCACGCGCGGCGGGCTGGCGCAAACCGATCCTGCTGCTGGAGGGCTTCTTCGCGCCGGAGGATCTGGCGCTCGTCGAGCGGCTGGACCTCACGGTGGTGGTGCACCACGCGGAGCAGGTGCGCATGCTCGAGCAGCACGCCGCGGCGCGACCGATCGATGTGTATCTGAAGCTGAACAGCGGGATGAATCGCCTTGGCTTCGCCGACGCCGCGCAGGCGGCATCGGCGCGCGAGCGCCTGCAGGCGTTGCCGCATGTGCGGCTGCGCGCGCTGATGACGCACCTGGCGAACGCCGACCGTGACGATCCCGCGCGCGGCCGCACCAGCGTGCAGGAACAGTTGGGTCGCTTCGCGGCGCTGTGCGGCCCGTGGCGCGGGCCGCGCAGCATCGCCAACTCGGCCGGTCTCTTTTTCCACCCCACGGTGGCCGACGATGCCGTGCGGCCGGGTATCGTGCTGTATGGCGCCACCCCGGCGCCCACACACAGTGCGGCGGCGCTGCGCCTGCGTCCGGCGATGCAGCTACGTTCGCAGCTGATCGCCGTGCAGCAGCTCGACGCCGGCGCGACGGTCGGCTACGGCGCGACCTTCGTTGCCGCGCAGCCGTTGCGTATTGGCGTGGTGGCATGCGGTTATGCCGATGGCTATCCGCGCGTGGCGCCCAGCGGCACCCCGGTGGCCGTGGCGGGCGTGCGCGTGCCGACGGTCGGGCGGGTCTCGATGGACATGCTGTGCGTGGACCTGTCCCGCGTGCCGCAGGCTGCGATCGGCACCGAGGTCGAGCTGTGGGGGCCGCAGGTGCCGGTGGACGAGGTCGCAGCGGCCGCCAGCACGGTCGGCTACGAGCTGCTCTGCAAGGTTTCGCCGCGCGTGCCGCGCCAGGTGGAGGGTTGATGGCCAAGGCGCGTACGCAATACGTGTGCGGCGAGTGCGGCGGCACCGCGCTGAAATGGGCTGGCCAGTGCCCGCATTGCGGTGCCTGGAACACGCTCACCGAGGCGCGCGTCACGGCGGATGACGACCATCGGTTTGCGGCGCTGGCGCCGGCGGCCCCGGTGCAGACGCTGGCCCAGGTGGGCGCGCAGGAGGTCGCACGGCTGCCGACCGGACTTTCCGAGTTCGACCGCGTGCTGGGCGGGGGTCTGGTGGCCGGCGGCGTGGTCCTGATCGGCGGCGACCCGGGCATCGGCAAGTCCACCCTCCTGCTGCAGGCGCTTGCCACGCTCGCGGGCGGAAGGCCGCCGCGCCGGGTGCTGTACGTCAGCGGCGAGGAGTCGGCGGCGCAGGTCGCGTTGCGCGCCCGGCGGCTGGGCATCGAGGGACGCGCGGTGCGGCTGATGGCCGAAATCGCACTGGCGCGCATCCTGACGGCACTCGAGGACGAGAAGCCGGAGGTCGCGGTGATCGACTCGATCCAGACCCTGTACACCGGGGAGCTGCAGTCCGCGCCC
>JANWUU010000110.1 GCA_025057735.1 Burkholderiaceae bacterium | reverse complement strand
GCGAGGGCCGCTTCTTGGACGTGGCGCGCGCTGCTAGGCTGGCGCGGCGCGGGCAGGCCGGTCGGCGCACGACGCACGACGCGTTGCGGCCGCGGCGACTCCCGCGTGTCATCGAGGTCTCATCGTCGATGCGTCGCGCCTGGATCGCGCAGCGGTTACGCTGGCTGTCGCTTCTGCCCGCCGGGGCGGTGGCGGCGGGTGCGGTCGCGCCGGCCTGGGCGCATTGGTTTTCACCGCTTGCGTTCGCCGCGCTCGGCGGCGTGCTGAGCGCACTGGCGCGGCCGCGCGCGCGGGCGCTCGCGGTGCTGCTGTTCGCGCTCAGCTTCTTTGCGGCCGGCGCGGCGTGGATTCACGATGGCATCCTCGGCGACGCGGGCGGCGCCTCGCCCCGCTCGGTGGCGCTGTTCGCCGCCTTTCTGGCCCTGTGCGCGGCGCTGCCGGCGGCGCTGTTCGCGCTCTGCGAGCGGCTGCTCGCGCCGGCGGGCGGTGCGCCGTCGGCAGGCCGCGCGGCGGTCGCGCTGGCGGTTTCCTGGAGCGGCGCGGAGTGGCTGCGCAGTCAGGGGCCGTGGGCGTTTCCATGGCTGGCGGTGGGCTCGGTGCAACTGGACAACGCGCTGGTGGCGGGCTGGTTGCCGCTTGCCGGAGTGCACGGTGCAAGTTTCGTTGCGGTGGGGGTGAGCGCGTGGGCGGGCGCGCTCGTCGCCTCGTACGGCGCGCAGCCGCCCGCGCCGGTGCGGCCGCGGGCGGCGGCGGCGTTGCTGGCGGTAGTCATGGCGGGGGCGGCGGTCGGCGCGCGCGTGGAGTGGACAGAGCCAGCTGGGGCGCCGGTGGCGATCGCGCTGCTGCAATCGAACGAGCTGCGCCAGCAGAAATGGGACGACGCGGCGCGAGTGCGCGCGCTGGCGCAACTGGCCGAGCTGGCCGCGACCAGCCCGGCCCGCGTGGTCGTGACGCCGGAGACCTACCTGCTGGATGCGGTGCAGTCGGCGCACGGCGGCTTCTGGGCGCACCTGCAGCGGCGGGCGCGCGAACGCGACATTCACCTGCTGGTGGGCGGCGTCTACGCGGAGGGCAGCGCCGCTGCGCGGCCGCGCTTGTTCAACGCCATCGTGCACGTGGCGCCGGCGCGGGTGGACGTGTACGCCAAGCGCCGTCTGGCGCCGTTCGGCGAATATCTGCCGTGGCCGCAGACGCTCGGCATGCTGTGGGGCGACCTGTTCCGCTACCCGCTGCAGGATCTGGCGCCGGCCGATCCGGCGTTTCCGGCCACGTTGTACGTGGCCGGGCAGGAGGTCGCGGCGTCGATCTGTTTCGAGCTCGCCTTCGCGGCGGAGACGGCGCGCCTGGCGCGCAGCGCCGGCTGGCTGCTCAACGTGTCGAACGACGCCTGGTTCGAAAGCGCGCTCTACCGCCGGCAGGCGCTGCAGACCGCGCGCACGCGCGCGCTGGAAACGCAGCGCTGGGTGGCGCGCGCGAACAACGTCGGCCATACGGCGCTCATCGCACCGGACGGGCGCGTCACGGCGCTGCCGGAGGGCGAGGCGGCCGTTCTGCAGGGGTCGTTGCAGCCGCGCACCGGCTTGACGCCATATCAGCGTGTGGGCGACGCCGGGGTGCTGACGGCGGCCGCGCTCGCTTTGGGCAGCGCGTGGCTGACCGGCGCGCGCGTGCGGCGCGTCGCCAGCCGGGATCTGCGGGAGGCCGCATGAGCCAGAACCGAAAAACATCGCGCCTGCGCGGACATCGCTGGACGCTGGCGTTACCGGCGCTGCTGCTGGCGGCCGGCTGCGCGTTGTCCCCGGCGCGGCCAGGCGAGGCCGACGCGCCGGGGGCGTCCTTGCACGAGCGCGCGACGGCCCTGGAGGAAGCAGAGCGGCTCTATGAGGCCGGCCGCTGGGCGGACGCGCAGGCGGCCTTCGAGGCGCTGCTGCAGACGCATCCCCGCAATGCGTACCTGTGGATGCGCCTGGGCAATGCGCTGGCGCGCCAGGGTCTGTACGAGAACGCCGCCGCCGCGCTGCAGAACGCGGTGGTGCTCGACGGCTCGCTTGGACGCGCCGCCTTCAACCTGGGGCTGGTCCGGCTGGCGCAGGCGGAGGCGGCTTTCGATTACGCGCGCACGCGCCTTGCGAGCCTGCCGCAGGCGCGCGCGCAGGCCGAGACGCTGCACAGCCGCGTGCAGCGCCTGCTGGCCGAACTGGACCGCGGGGGAGCGCGGCAGCCATGAGGGCGAGCCTCGAACGACGCACCGTAGCCGGCAAGCCGCGGCGCCGGCTGCGCGGCGCCTCGCTGACGGAGTTCGCGATCGTGGCGCCGATTGCGCTGCTGCTGGTGCTGGCGCTGATCCAGGTGGGCTTTCTGTTCGTCGCCAAGCAGATGGTGAATCACGCTGCGTTTCTCGGCGCGCGCCACGGGGCGGTGCATCATGGGCGCGAGGCGGAGATCCGCAAGGCGGTGCAGAAGGCGCTGCTGCCGTTTTACCAGGATGCGACGGTCGCAAACGACAACCGGCGTATCGCCGGGGCGATCGCAAGCGCCACGCTGGATCTGGCGCAGCTGTGGAACCTAGATGTCAAACGGCTGAACCCGACTGCCGCGGCCTTCGACGAATACGGGCTGACCGACCAGAAAACCGGCACCGTCTACATTCCGAACGACAGCCTGGAGTACCGCAGCTACTTCAAAGGCCAGAAGTCGGGGCTTTCGCTGCGCGATGCCAACACGCTGAAGGTGCGCGTGATCTACGCGTATGAACTCAAGGTGCCGCTGATGAAAACGGTCTTCCGCAGCGTGATGTGCGGTTTCGGCAGCGGCATTGCCGCCTTCGGCAATGGGCCGCTGTGGAGCGGACTGGCCTCCGCCGACGACTGCCTGCGCTACTACCTGCGCGGGCGCGTGCCGATCGTCGCCTACGCCACCGTGCAGATGCAGTCCCCGCCGCACCGCAACTGACGCGCCTCATTGGCATCTGCGGCCGGCAGACGCGCAGCCGCAGGCGCAGCGCCCGCCGCTTCGGCGGCCGCAGCCGTCAGGCAGCCGCGTACATCGGCTTGTTCTCGTTGAGCTTCAGGAAACCGACGACCAGGCGGTAAATGACCCATACGGCGTCGGCGAGCAGAATCAGGAAGCCGATCCCCACCAGCAGCGTCACGAGCCCTACGGCGCCCCACAGCAGCGCAAACCAGAAGGTCCGTATCTGCCAGCGGAAGTGGCTCTCCAGCCAGGAGCCGGCGACCTCCTCTTTTTTCAGGTAATTGAGCACGATGGCCACGATGCCGGTGATTCCGAACGTCAGGCCTCCCGCGGCATGCAGCGCGTAAAGCACGGTGGTCAGCGTCTTGGCGGATTTCTCCTTTTCGCTCAAAGCTGAGGTATTCATCGACATTTCCCCCAAGGCGGCAGACCGGGAGCTGCCGCATCGCCTCTGATACCTCTAGCTTACACGCGCGCAGCGCACCGCCGGGCCCCGCCGCCGCGCACGCGGCCGCGGTCCATCGCTTGCCTGCGCCGCGCGCATCGAACAAGACGTTGCAGCGACTCGCTCCGTAGCGCTGCGGCCGCTGTCGCCGGCCACGGGGCCTGCGAAAAGCGTGACGCTTGCCGGACAGACATGGAAAGGCTTGCCAGCGCCGAAAACCAGCCGGATGACAAGACAATGACATCCACGAGCCCACGACATGCGTGCCGAGCTTACCGTTATGAGAAATTCGCATGACCCCGCCGCTGTCCGCTTCATCCATCCCCCGCTTGCGCTAAGCCGTGCGCAAGCGCCGCAATGCTCGTTTAGAGTTGCGACACGCGCGCTCGGGGAGGTCGCCTAACGTGTCGCAAGGGGCGTTCTCCTACACGTGCGAAGACAAGCTTGCAAAACGTGGCGTTCGGAGACGCGCCGATGGGGAGGCTGAGTCGGAGGAATTGACATGTCGACCTTTCGCT
>JANWUU010000429.1 GCA_025057735.1 Burkholderiaceae bacterium | reverse complement strand
CTGCTGGACCGCGCCGAGGACGCGTTCACCCGCCTGCTGCAGGAGCCGGCGCACCGGCTCGGCGCCCTGCGCGCGCTGTTGCGCATCTACCAGATGGAGCGCGAATGGGCGAAGGCGATCGACTGCGCGCGCCGGCTGGAGCGCGAGGCCGGCGAGACGCACCAGGTGGCGGTGGCGCATTTCCATTGCGAGCTCGCGCAGGCTGCGCTCAACCGGGGCGATCTGAGTACCGCGCAGCGGCACATCGACGAGGCGCTGGCGGGGCACCGGCGGTCGGTGCGCGCGCTGGTGCTGGCAGGCGAAATCGCACTCAAACGCGGCGATACCGAGGGCGCGCTGCGGCACTGGCTGCGCGTCGAAGCCGATGCGCCGGAATACCTGCCGCTGGTGGCGGCGCGCCTGACGGAGGCGCTGGACGCGGCCGGCAAGCGCGCGGAGGCGCTCAACCTGCTGCGCCGCAATCTGCTCGACTGGCCATCGATCGACCTGCTGGAGATCGCCTACCAGCGCGTCTGCGCGTGGGAGGGAGCGGCGGCGGGCGAGCAGTTGCTGCGCGAGCAACTGCGTCGGCACCCGACGCTGCTCGGCTTCGAGAAACTGCTGGCGGCGCGCAGCGCCGCCGCCAAGGGCGACAGCGAGCTCGATCTGCTGCGGGCGCTGATCCATGCGCAGGCGCGCAAGCTGGCGCGCTACCGCTGCAGCAAGTGCGGCTTCCGCGCGCGCGAGTTCCACTGGCAGTGTCCGGGCTGCACGAGCTGGGACAGCTATCCGCCGCGCCGCCTCGAGGAGCTGGACAGCGCATGAGGGCGGCGGCGAGGCGGCTGCGACGCGCGGCGGCGGCGATGCTGGTGGCGGCGCTGCCAGCCGTCGCGCAGGCGTTGGAGCTCAACGAGGCCAGCCGCGCCCAACTCGAGCAGCTCGATGGGCTCGGCGTGGCGATGACCGATCGCATTCTCGCCGAGCGCGCCAAGGCGCCCTTCCGGGACTGGGAAGACCTGGCGCGTCGCGTCAAAGGCATGCGCGGCGCACGCAGCGAGCAACTGCAGCGTCAGGGCGTAACGGTCAACGGCGCGGCAGGGCAATCCTCAACCACGGACCCGGGCAAGCGATGAGACATCCGACCATCGAGGCCACGGTGGGCAACACGCCCCTGGTGCGGCTGCAGCGACTGCCGGGCGAGGAGAACGCCCGCCGCGGCAACGTGATCCTGGCCAAGCTGGAAGGCAACAACCCGGGCGGCTCCGTCAAGGACCGCCCCGCCTACTCGATGATCCGTCGCGCCGAGGAACGCGGCGAGATCCGCCCCGGCGACCGGCTGATCGAGGCCACCAGCGGCAACACCGGCATCGCGCTGGCGATGATCGCAGCGATCAAGGGCTACCGCATGACCCTGATCATGCCGGACGACCTATCGGCGGAGCGGCGCGCCAGCATGACCGCCTACGGCGCCGAGTTGATTCTGACGCCGGCTGCGGCCGGCGGCATGGAATACGCCCGCGATCTGGCGCTCGCGATGCAGGCGCGCGGGGAGGGCAAGGTGCTAGATCAGTTCGCCAATCCCGACAATCCGCGCGCGCATTACGAAACGACGGGGCCGGAGATCTGGCGCGATACCGAAGGCCGCGTCACGCATTTCGTCAGCGCCATGGGCACGACCGGCACCATCATGGGAGTGAGCCGCTTCCTGAAGGAAAAAAATCCGGCGATCCGCATCGTCGGCGCGCAGCCGGCCGAGGGCTCGCGCATCGCCGGCATCCGCAAGTGGCCGCCGGCCTACCTGCCGAAGATCTACGAGCCGTCGCGGGTGGACCGCATCGAGTACGTGTCGCAGCAGGAGGCGGAGGCGATGGCGCGCAGGCTGGCCGCGACAGAAGGCATTTTCGGCGGCATTTCCTCGGGCGGTGCCTGCGCGATCGCCCTGCGCATCGCGGCTGAAGTGGAGCAGGCGACCATCGTGTTCGTCGTCTGCGACCGCGGCGACCGCTATCTGTCGACCGGCGTGTTCGCGGGATAGTCCGGCGGCCGCCTCCACCCGCCGCAGGCGCGACCCGACGCGGGTGGGACTGGCGGGCGGTCAGGCCTCGGCGGTCAACGGGATCTTGCCGATCCGGGCCCGCCACTCGCGGGGTCCGGTCTCGTGCACGGACGTGCCGTTGGCGTCGACCGCGACCGTCACCGGCATGTCCCTGACCTCGAACTCGTAGATCGCTTCCATGCCGAGATCCTCGAAGGCCACCACGCGAGCGGCCTTGATCGCCTTCGCCACCAGGTAGGCGGCGCCGCCGACTGCCATCAGGTACGCGCTGCGGTGCCGGCGGATCGCCTCGATCGCCACCGGGCCCCGCTCGGCCTTGCCGATCATCGCGATCAGCCCGGTTTGCGCGAGCATCATCTCGGTGAACTTGTCCATGCGCGTGGCGGTGGTGGGCCCCGCCGGTCCCACCACCTCGTCGCGCACCGGATCCACCGGCCCGACGTAGTAGATCACGCGGTTGGTGAAATCCACCGGCAGCTTCTCGCCGCGGGCGAGCATGTCCTGGATGCGTTTGTGGGCGGCGTCGCGCCCCGTCAGCATACGGCCCGACAGCAGCAGCGTTTCTCCGGGCTTCCAAGAGGCGACTTCCTCGCGCGTCAGCGCGTCCAGATTCACGCGCCGGCTGCGCGCGGTGTCGGGCTGCCAGTGCACATCCGGCCACAGGTCGAGCGATGGCGGCTCCAGGTACACGGGGCCGCTGCCGTCGAGCACGAAATGCGCGTGCCGGGTGGCGGCGCAGTTCGGGATCATCGCCACCGGCTTGCTGGCGGCGTGGGTCGGATACATGCGGATCTTCACGTCCAGCACGGTGGTCAGCCCGCCCAGACCCTGCGCGCCGATGCCCAAGGCGTTGACCTTCTCGTACAGCTCCACGCGCAGCCGCTCTACGTCGTCACGCGGCCCGCGCGCCAGCAGCTCGCTCATGTCGAGCGGCTCCATCAGCGCCTCTTTGGCGAGCAGCATGGCCTTCTCGGCCGTGCCGCCGATGCCGATGCCCAGCATCCCCGGCGGACACCACCCCGCGCCCATGGCCGGCACGGTCTTCAGCACCCAGTCGACGATCGAATCGGACGGGTTCAGCATCACGAACTTGCTCTTGTTCTCCGAGCCGCCGCCCTTGGCCGCCACCGTCACCTCGAGCTTGTCGCCGGGAACCAGCTCGTAGTGCACGACCGCCGGCGTGTTGTCGCGCGTATTGCGGCGGCCGAATTCCGGCGGATCCACCACCGAGGCGCGCAGCTTGTTCTCCGGGTGGGCGTAGCCGCGCCGCACGCCTTCGTCGATCGCCTCCTGCAGCGAGCCGGTGAAGCCCGCCCAGCGCACGTCCATGCCGACCTTCAGAAACACGTTGACGATGCCGGTGTCCTGGCAGATCGGCCGTTTGCCCTCCGCGCACAGGCGCGAGTTGGTCAGGATCTGGGCGATCGCGTCCTTCGCCGCCGGGCTTTGCTCGCGCTCATAGGCGCGCGCCAGGTGCGCGATGTAATCGGCCGGGTGGTAGTAGCTGATGAACTGCAGCGCGGCCGCGACGCTTTCGATCAGGTCTTCCTGCCGGATGGTGGTCATCGTCCCTCCGCGTGGGGATCAGTGCGGCCGTGCGTTGGCGGCCAGGCCGAGGATACGGTCGCAGGCGGCGATCGCCATCGCCGACAGCAGAAACGCCAGGTGAATGGCGGTTTGCGCGATCAACGTCTTGCTGTCGTAGTTGTGCGCATTGATGAAAGTCTTCAGCAGATGGATCGAGCTGATTCCGATGATCGCGGTACCGAGCTTGACCTTCAGCACACTGGCGTTGACGTGCGACAGCCACTCCGGCTGGTCGGGATGGCCCTCCAGGTGCAGGCGCGACACGAAGGTCTCGTAGCCGCCGACGATCACCATGATCAGCAGGTTGGAGATCATCACCACGTCGATCAAGCCGAGCACCACGAGCATGATCACCGTTTCGTTCAGTTTCGGCTTTTCGTAGCCGATCACGTTGCCCGCGGCGTCCTTGATGGCCGGTACCTGGTAGCCGATGCCTTTCATCAGCGTCTCCAGTGCCGCCGCGTCGCCAAACACCGCTTCCAGCAGGTGCACCAGCTCGACCCAGAAGTGGTAGACGTACACGCCCTGGGCGACGATCAGGCCGACATACAGCGGCAGCTGCAGCCACCGGCTGGCGAAGATCAGGCGCGGCAGCGGCGGCAGTGGCTTGGCATTCAGGCGGTCGAGGTGCGGCGGCATGGAGGTCGTGGCGTGATGCATGTATAGCGGCGGAACGCGAGGCGCGGATTCTAGCGATCCGGGTTTACCTGTACGTGGTAGACCCCCGCAGGGCCTTGATTCGGCCGCCCCGGCCCTCACTTTGCGGAACGCGGGCGTTACGCCGGCAGTCCAAGCGGCGTCGCCTGCCATGGGGATGCGGAATGTAGAAGCGACGCCACACCGCCGACACTGGGTCTTGGCTAGACTTCGCGCCGAATTGTCTCTGTCTTTTCTCGAGGGAGTCCGTAATGAAACGCATCGCTCTGTTCGTGCTGACGAACCTGGCGATCCTGGTGGTGCTGGGCGTGGTGACGAGTCTGCTCGGCATCAACCAGTTCCTGAGCGCCAGCGGCATCGACCTCGGCACCCTGCTCGCGTTCGCCGCCGTGGTCGGATTCACGGGGTCGATCTTCTCGCTGCTGATCTCGAAGCCGATGGCCAAGTGGAGCACCGGCGCGCAGGTGATCGACCAGCCGCGCAACGCGATGGAACAATGGCTGCTCGACACGGTGCGCCGCCACGCCGAGAAGGCGGGCATCGCGATGCCGGAGGTGGCCATCTACGAGGGTGAGCCGAATGCCTTCGCGACCGGCGCGTTCAAGAACAGCGCGCTGGTGGCTGTCTCCACCGGTCTGCTGCAGTCGATGAGCCGCGAGGAGGTGGAAGCCGTCCTCGGGCACGAGGTCGGCCACATCGCCAACGGGGACATGGTGACGCTGACGCTCATCCAGGGTGTGATGAACACCTTCGTCATCTTCCTGTCGCGCGTCATCGGTTACGTGGTCGACCGGCTGATCCT
>JANWUU010000358.1 GCA_025057735.1 Burkholderiaceae bacterium | reverse complement strand
CGGCGCCACCGACGCACGTCTGGTGGCCGAGACGCTGGCGCCGGCCGACGTGTTGCTGGTCGAGGGCAACACGCGCATGAGCGCGGCGATTAAATACCTCACCCAATCGACCTGGTCCCATGCCGCCCTGTACGTGGGCGTGCGTCCGGAGCTGCCGGTCATCGACGGCGAGCCGGCCACACTGATCGAGGCCGACGTGCTGGCCGGCGTGCGCGCGGTGCCGGTTTCCTTCTATACGAATTTCCGCGTACGCATCTGCCGGCCGGTCAATCTGACGGTGGCCGACCGCGAGCGCGTGATCCGCTTCGCGGTCGAACGCATCGGCTACCGGTACGATCTGAAAAACGTGTTCGATCTGGCGCGCTATCTGCTGCCGCTTCCGATTCCCGTGCGCTGGCGCCGCCGCATGATGGCTTTCGGCCGCGGCGACCCGATGCGCGCGATCTGCTCGACGCTGATCGCGCAGGCCTTCGGCACGGTGCGTTACCCGATCCTGCCGATCATCTCGCGCAAGCACGATGGCAACCCGGGACGGGCCGACCAGGTGCGCGAGCTGTGGCGCATCCGCCACGACAGCCTGTATGTGCCGCGCGACTTCGACATCTCGCCCTTCTTCGAGGTCGTCAAGCCGCGGCTGCTCAAGCCCTTCGATTACCAGAACGCGCCCTGGAGCGAGGGCAATACGGTGATCATGGGCGACGCTCCTCCCACCGAGATGCCACCGACCCGGATGCCGCCGACGCCGCCCTGAGCGGGGCCTACGCGGTGCCGCCGACCGTCAGTCCCTCGATGCGCAGCGTGGGCTGGCCGACGCCGACCGGCACGCTCTGGCCGTCCTTGCCACAGGTGCCGATGCCGGGGTCCAGCTGCATGTCGTTGCCGATCATCGTCACGCGCGTCAGCGCATCCGGCCCGTTGCCGATCAGCGTGGCGCCCTTCACCGGCGCGGTCAGCCGGCCGTCCTCGATGAGGTAGGCCTCGGCCATGCTGAAGACGAACTTGCCGTTGGTGATGTCGACCTGGCCGCCGCCGAAGTTGGAGGCGTAGATGCCCTTTTTGACCGAGCGCACGATCTCCTGCGGATCGTGCGGGCCCCCGAGCATGTACGTGTTGGTCATGCGCGGCATCGGCAGGGCGGCGAACGACTCGCGGCGGCCGTTGCCGGTCACGGCCACCTTCATCAGGCGCGCGTTCAGCACGTCCTGCATGTAGCCCTTGAGGATCCCGTCCTCGATGAGCACCGTGCGCTGGGTCGGGTTGCCCTCGTCGTCGATCGCCAGCGACCCGCGCCGCTGCGGCAGTGTGCCGTCGTCGATCACGGTGACGCCGGGGGCGGCGACGCGGTGGCCGATGCGGCCTGAGAAGGCGCTCGAGCCCTTGCGGTTGAAATCGCCCTCCAGGCCGTGGCCGACCGCCTCGTGCAGCAGGATGCCGGGCCAGCCGGGTCCGAGCACGACGGTCATCACGCCGGCCGGCGCCGGGCGCGCCGACAGGTTGGTCAAGGCCATGTCGACCGCCGTGCGCGCGTACTCCTGCAGCCGTTCGTCGCTGAAGAACTCCAGGCCGCGGCGCGCCCCGCCGCCGGAGAAGCCCTGCTCGCGCCGCCCTCCCTCCTCGGCGATCACCGTCACCGACAGCCGCACCAGCGGCCGCACGTCGGCGGCGAGCACGCCGTCGCCGCGGCGGTCGGCACGCGCCACCAGCACGACGTCGTATTCGGCGGTCAGGCTCGCCATCACCTGCCGCACGCGCGGATCGCGCGCGCGGCACAGCGCCTCCACGCGCTCCAGCAGGCGCACCTTGGCCGCCGCGTCCAGCGAGGCCACTGGATCGGTGGCGGCATACAGCGGCGACGCCGGGCGCGCCGCCAGCGCGCGCTCGGTGCGCGCCGCGCCGCCGCCGGCACGCGCGATCGAGCGCACCGTGCGCGCCGCCTCGCGCAGCGTGTCGGGCGAGATGTCGTCGGAGTAGGAAAAGGCGGTCTTTTCGCCGACCACCGCACGCACGCCGAATCCCTGCTCGATGCTGAAACTGCCGCTTTTGACGATGCCTTCCTCGAGCGAGAACGATTCGCTGCGCGTGTACTGGAAGTACAGGTCCGCGAAATCCGCGCGGTGCACGAAGACCTCGGCCAGCGCGGTGGCCAGCCGGTTTTCGTCCAGCCCGTAGGGTTCGAGCAACAGCGCGCGCGCGGTGGCCAGGCGCTCCAGAGCGGGATCGTTCGGTTTCATCGGCACTCCTCAGGCAAGGACACGGTGCTGCAGCGCGGGCAGTTCCGCGCGCGTGCGGGCGATGACATTCGGATCGAGGTCGCCGAGCACCACGCCGACGCCGTCGCCGCGCAGGGCCTGCACCTGGCCCCAGGGATCGATCAGCATCGAGTGCCCGTACGTCGCGCGACCGTTTTCGTGGCGCCCGCCCTGCGCGGCGGCCAGCACGTAACAGAGATTCTCGATGGCGCGCGCGCGCAGCAGGACCTCCCAGTGCGCACGGCCGGTGGTGGCGGTGAAGGCTGCCGGCACCAGGATCAAATCCACCGGCCCCAGCGCGCGGTACAGCTCCGGAAAGCGCAGGTCGTAGCAGACCGACAGGCCGATGCGCAGCGGCGCGGCCCCCGGCGGCTCGATCGTGAAGGCGACCACCGTGCGGCCCGGCGCGATCGTGCGCGCCTCGTCGTAGGACTCCGCGCCGCGCGCGAAGGCGAACAGGTGGATCTTGTCGTAGCGGGCGATGCGGCGGCCCTGCGGGTCGTACACCAGCACGCTGTTCATCACGCGCTCGGGCTGCGCGGCCTCGAGCGGCACGGTGCCGCCGACCAGCCAGATGCGGTGGCGCGCGGCGGTCGCCGCCAGGAATTCCTGGATCGGCCCGGCGCCGTCGCGCTCGCGCACCGCGATTTTGTCGGCGTCGCTGCGCCCCATCAGGCAGAAGTACTCCGGCAGCACGACCAGGCGGGCGCCGCAGCGCGCGGCCTCCTCGATCAGCGCCTCGGCGTCGCGCAGATTGGCCTCGACCTGCGGCCGGGACACCATCTGAATGGCGGCGACGCGGAACGTGGCCAGGCTCATCGGGTTTCAGTGCTCACATCACCGTTGGCGGTAGGGGCGCGCTCGCGGCGCTTGACCTGCGGATCCTGCCAGGTGCCGGTGATGTCGTACTCGAAGGAAAAGGCCTTCGCCAGCGGTTCGCGCAGCAGCAACTGCGCCACGAACGTCCCCAGCCCGACCGCCGGGTTGGCCAGCAGAGCATACACGAGCGAGGCCGAGGCCACGTTCACCTCCGGCAGCACCAGCACGTGCAGGTTCTGCGTTTCGTCGCGCAGGTCGGCGCTGCCTTCCAGCAGCACCGTGGCATTGGCGCCGCGCATGCGGAAATCGCGCGTGGACAGCACGCCGGAATTGATGTCGGCGCTCGCCGTGACGGTGTCGAACGCGAAGCCCTCCGAGAAGACGTCGCGGAAGTCGAGCGCCAGGCGGCGCGGCAGGGCCTGCAGCGACAGCACGCCGAGCAGGCGCGCCGCGCCGGCATCCGCCTTCAGGAACTGGCCCTTGTGCGCCGATAAGGTCAGATGGCCGGTCAGGGTGGCGTAGTCGATCGCCAGCGGCGTACCGCGCCAGCGCACCTGGCCGGCGAGCGAGCCTTCGCCGCCGCGGACCGCCTCGGCGATCCCCAGGCGCGCCAGCAGCCGTCCGGCATCGCTGAACTGCAAGACCAGATCGAGCGCCATCGTGCGCGCGCCGCTGCCGGGCTCGCGCGCCCAACGACCGGTGGCGCTCATGCGGCCGTCTGCGTTGGCGATCTCCAGCCGCTGCAACTGCCATGCGGACTGCGCACCCGTGCCGACGCTGTGCGCCGCCAGTTCCAGCCGCCCGAGCTGGCGGGCGCCGATCTCGAAGTGGTCTACCACCACGTCGAGCGCGGGAAAGTCGCGCAGCGGCGCATCCAGCGCGTCGACGATGGCGTCGCGGTTCGCCTCCGCGATCACCAGCCGCGCCAGACGTGCGCTGATGCGCCCGGGGCTGTCGCCGCGCGGCATCTGCCAACTGAGCGAACCGGTGGCATGGTCGGAGACCACATTGGCCAGCCACACCGTGTCGGCACCGTCGCGGATGCGCGTGGCGCCGAGCACCAGGTTCGCAATGGGACGGCCGCCGTAGATCAGCTCGCCGATGCGGGCCGCCACCAGGTCGGGCGCGACTTCTCCACTGCCGGCGGCCCCGCCGAGGACCGCCAGCCAGCGATCCGCGTTCAGGCGCGGCAGGTCCAGCGAGACGCGGATGCCGCGCTCCGGCAGTTCGCCGGGCACCGCAGTGGCGGCGCCGATGCGCACCAAGCCCCGCTCCACGTCTGCGCGGTCGCCGGCGCCGCGCCGCTGCAGTTCGAGCGCGACCACGTTGCCGAGGCTGGCGCGCACGCGGTCGCCGGACCCCGCCTCGGGGACGATCTCGACGCGAAGCGGCAGCGGCGCCTGGGCGACCTTGGCGAGCGGCTCGGGCAGCGCGAGCGACCAGCCCACGAGATCTGACTCGACGCGGATGTCTGGGCGGCCGTCGCGCAGCAGCGCGGTCGCGGTATAGCGCGCGAGCCCCTGCGCGTGGTCGAGCAGGGAGGCCTCGCTTCCGAGCAGCCGGCGCACGCCGGCCGGGGCGGCGGTGCCGGCGGCCGACAGGGCGACCGCGCCGTCGGGCCGCGTGCCTCCTTCCAGCGTGACCTGGCCGCCGAGAAAGGCGGCGTTGACGCCCATGAGGCGGAAACCGCGCTCGGAGAATTCGAGGCGGCCGCTGGCGCGCGCGAAGCCGGGCCACTCGGGGCGCAGCGCGACGTCGGCGCTGTGGAAGGTCACGGCGCCGTTGACGCGCGTGTCGCGCGCGTGGCTGAGCGGCACGGCCAGGGCGAGTTCCAGGGACGCGCGGCCGCTCGCGGTGGCGCGCTCGAAGAAGCCATCCAGCATGCGGCCAAGCGGCGCCTCGTTGATGTAGCGCACGACGTCGGTTGCGGGGCCGTCGCCCCGCAGCGCGAGGGCGAGCCGGGCGTCCTGTTGCATGTCGTCGATGCGCAGATCGAGCCCCGCGACCTGCGTGTCGAAGACGCGCGCCTGACGTCCGCTGAACTGCAGGCGCGCGCGCTCGACGCGCAGATCGCCGGCGACGTCCTGCGCCGCCGGCCAGCCCGGCAGGTAGTCGAGCGTGACGCCGCGCAGCCGGGCCTGGACGCGGAAATCGCCGCCCCCGCTGGCGAAGGGAAAGTCGTACAGATCGCCGCGCAGGCGGAAACTGCCGTCGACGGCCTCGCCGGCGGAAAACGCCGCCGCCAGCCAGGCGCGCACGTCGGCGT
>JANWUU010000341.1 GCA_025057735.1 Burkholderiaceae bacterium | reverse complement strand
AACGTCGATTACCACTACGACATCCTCGCGCGGCGGCTGCGCGAGCTGTCGTTCCTCAACAACGGCGTTCGCATCCACCTCATCGACCAGCGCTCGGGCAAGTCCGAGACGTTCGCGTTCGGCGGCGGGGTGAAGGCGTTCGTCGAGTACATCAACCGCGCGAAAAACGTCCTGCACCCGAACGTGTTCTACGCCGCCGGCCAGAAGGACGGAATCGCGGTCGAGGTGGCGATGCAGTGGAACGACTCCTACCAGGAGAACGTGCTCTGCTTCACGAACAACATCCCGCAGAAAGACGGCGGCACGCACATTACCGGACTGCGCGCGGCGATGACGCGCGTGCTCAACAAGTACATCGAGGAGCACGAGTTCGCCAAGAAGGCGCGGGTGGAGACCACCGGCGACGACATGCGCGAGGGCCTGACCTGCGTGCTGTCGGTCAAGGTCCCGGAGCCGAAGTTCAGCAGCCAGACCAAGGACAAGCTCGTCTCCAGCGAGGTACGGCCGGCCGTCGAGGAGGTGGTCGGACGGGCGCTCGAAGCTTTCCTGCTGGAGAAGCCGGCCGATGCCAAGATCATCTGCGGCAAGATCGTGGAGGCCGCGCGCGCGCGCGAGGCGGCGCGCAAGGCGCGCGAGATGACCCGGCGCAAGGGGGTGCTGGACGGCGCCGGGCTGCCCGGTAAGCTCGCCGACTGCCAGGAGCGCGATCCGGCCAAGGCGGAGCTGTACATCGTCGAGGGCGATTCGGCCGGCGGCTCGGCCAAGCAGGGCCGCGATCGCAAGTTCCAGGCGGTGCTGCCGCTGCGCGGCAAGGTGCTGAACGTCGAGAAGGCGCGCTTCGACAAGCTGATCTCTTCCGAGCAGATCGCCACCCTGATCACCGCCCTCGGCACCGGCATCGGACCGGACTTCAACCCGGACAAGCTGCGCTACCACCGCGTGATCATCATGACCGACGCCGACGTCGACGGCGCGCACATCCGCACGCTGCTGCTGACGCTGTTTTACCGCCAGATGCCGCAGTTGATCGAGCGCGGCCACATCTACATCGCGCAGCCGCCGCTGTACAAGGTGAAGAGCGGCCGCGAGGAGCGCTACCTCAAGGACGATCACGAGCTGGCGCAGTACCTGCTGAAGCTGGCGCTGGAAGGCGCGCGGCTGTATCCGAGCGCGCAGGCCGTGCAGGACGAACGGCCGATCGCGGGGGCGGCCTTCGAGGAGCTCGCGCGCCAGTACCTGCTGGCCGACGCGGTGGTACAGCGGCTGGCGGCGGTCATCGACCGCGCGGCGCTGGAGGCGATTTTGCGCGGCGTCACGCTGGACCTGCACGATGCCGCTGCCGCCGAGGCGAGCGCGCTGCGCCTCAAAGAGGCGATGGGCAATCACACGGTCGAGGTGGTCGCGCAGTTCGACGAGAAGCTCGACAAGCACCGGTTGCTGATCGCGCGCCGCCATCACGGCAACGTGAAAACCAGCGTGATCGACGCCGACTTCGCGGTCGGCGCCGACTACGCAACGCTCGCCGCGGCGGCGCAGACCTTCAAGGGGTTGATCGAAGCGGGCGCGAAAATCGTGCGCGGCGAAGGTGAGAAGGCGCGCGAGGCGGCGGTGCGCGATTTCCGCGAGGCCATGCAGTGGCTGCTCGCGCAAGCCGAAAGCGGGCTCAGCAAACAGCGCTACAAGGGGCTAGGGGAAATGAATCCCGAGCAGCTGTGGGAGACCACGTTGGACCCCGCGGTGCGCCGCCTGCTGCGCGTGCAGATCGAGGATGCGATCGGCGCCGACCGTATCTTTACCACGCTGATGGGCGACGAGGTCGAACCGCGCCGGCAGTTCATCGAGGCCAACGCGCTGTATGCCGGCAACCTCGACGTCTAAGCGGTGAAGCGGTGATCGACCGCGCCGCGGCCTCGCCGCGGCGGCGGCGAACATTCGACACGCGCCGGCGGGCAAATTCCCTGTCGCCGCCGCGTGCGCCGGCCTAAGGTGACGGCTGGCGCGGCCCTGCCGCCGCGCGCTGAGGCCATCCGATGAATGCGCTGCACGAAGCCCCGCCGGGCGCCGCCACCGCGGCGCGGGTCCACCTGCCGCGCGGCCATCGGCTGCGCGAGTTCGTGATCGAACGCGTGCTCGGCGACGGCGGCTTCGGGGTCGTCTACGCGGCGCTCGACCTGCGGCTGGAGCGGCGCGTGGCGATCAAGGAGTACCTGCCCGCAGCGCTGGCCAGCCGCGCCGCCGATTACTCGGTGCACATGGGCGCCGACCCCGGGCAGCGCCACGCCTTCGAGGTCGGCCTCAAAAGCTTCGTCAACGAGGCCAAACTGCTTGCCCGCTTCGAGCACCCGGCGCTGATCAAGGTGCATCAGTTCTGGCAGGAAAAGGGCACCGCTTACATGGTGATGCCCTACTACGCGGCGCCGACCCTGCGCGCCTGGAGACGCGCGCAGGCCTCGCCGGTGGACGAACTCTGGCTGCGCGAGTTTCTGCTCGCCGCGATGGACGGGCTGCAGGCGCTGCACGACGCTCGCTGCCTGCATCGCGACGTCGCGCCGGACAACATCCTCGTGCTCAATGGGCGGGCGCCGCTGCTGCTGGATTTCGGCGCCGCCCGGCGCGTGCTCGGCCCGCTGACGCAGACGCTGACGGTGATGGTCAAGCCCAGCTATGCGCCGCTGGAGCAGTACGCCGAGGCGCCGGCGCTGCGGCAGGGCCCCTGGACCGACGTGTATGCGCTCGGGGCGGTGGCGCATTTCATGCTGACGGGCGAGCCGCCCCCGCCGGCGGTCAGCCGTGCGGTCTGCGAAACCGCCCAGCCCCTGGTGCAGCGACTGCGCGGCCGGTACTCGTATTCGCTGCTTTCCGCCATCGACGCCGCGTTGGCGGTGCGGCCTCAGGAACGTCCGCCCACCGTGGCGGTCCTGCGGGCGCTGATGGATGCCCGTGCGCGCGAATGGGCGCCCACCGAGTTGCTACCGCGCCCGCCGGCCGCAGCACCGCCGCAGGACGCGGGCGCAACACCGACCGTTGGCGCGCAGACCGCGGCTGGCCGCCGCCGTCGGGCGCAGCCGGCGCTCGCCTTCGGGGCGATCGGCGCAATCGCGCTCGCGCTCGTCATCGCGGCGACCCGCCCGCCCGCGGTGCCCACCACCGTCACGGCCTCCACGCCGGCGGTGACCGACGTCGTTCTGGCTCCCGTGGCGCGGGCGCTGCAGCCGGCCGAGCGCCCAGCCGGCGGCGAGGCGTTCACGCTGACACCGGCGCGCATCGAACCGCCGGCGGGGACGACGGCGCCGCGCCCACGCCAGACGGGGCGCGAGGGCCGGCGCGCCGCGCCCGGCGCGATGCCCCTGCCGATGCCCGCCCCGACGGCCGTCGCCGCGGCGACGCCGATGCCGGCGGAAGAGATCGTGAAACCACCCCTTGCGCGCGCGCCGGACATCGAGCTGGCGGTCGCGGTGCAGCCGGTCGTCGCGGCCGCGGAGTCCGCGCCGGCAACGGCGCCGATGGCGCGCGCCGAGCTGCGCGTGCTGCGGCGCGCCGAGCCCGTGTTCCCGCCGGAGGCCCTGCGCGAGGGCGTGCGCGGCGGGCGCGTGCTGGCGCAAGTGGCGATCAACGCCGACGGCAGCGTCGGCGCGGTGGACATCGTGGAGGCGGAGCCGCGGCGCGTCTTCGAGCGGGCGGTGCGACGCGCGCTCGCCCACTGGCGCTATGAGCCGCCGGGTGAGCCGCGCAGCGCGCGCGTGGAATTCGTATTCCGCAGCGACGGCTGAAACGGGGGCCCGCGCGGTCTACCAGTCCCACAGCGTGCCGTCGTGCGCCAGCCGGTTCACCGGCAGGTAAGCGCGCCGGTACGGGTAGCGGGCCGCGAGCTGCTCGTCGAAGTCGACGCCATGTCCGGGCGCCTCGCCCGGGTGCAGGAAGCCGTCGCGGTACGTATACGCATGCGGGAACACGGCGTCGGTCTCGGCGGTGTGGCGCATGTACTCCTGGATGCCGAAGTTCGGCACCGCCAGTCCGAAGTGCAGCGCCGCTCCCATCGTGATCGGCGACAGGTCGGTGGCGCCATGGCAGCCGGTGCGTACCTGATACAGCGCGGCGAAATCCGCGATGCGACGCAAGTGGGTGAGCCCGCCAGCGTGCACGACGGAGGTGCGGATGTAATCGATTAACTGCTCCTCGATCAGCTGCTTGCAGTCCCAGATCGAGTTGAACACCTCGCCGACCGCCAGCGGCGTGGTCGTGTGTTGTCGGATCAGCCGGAAGGCGGCTTGGTTCTCCGCCGGGGTCGCATCTTCCAGCCAGAACAAGTCGTACGGTTCGAGCGCCTTG
>JANWUU010000311.1 GCA_025057735.1 Burkholderiaceae bacterium | reverse complement strand
GCGCGCGTCGAGATCGTCGTCGAACACAAAGCGTATGCCGAGCAGCACCTGAAGGTCGCGCCCGGCTACGTCGATCTGAGTCCGGAGGACCTGGCGCGCCACGCGCGCGAGCGCGAGCATCTGGAGCGCGTGCTGCAGACCTTCAGCGAAACGGCGCCGGGGGCGCTGGCCATGGTGCCGCCGGTACAGGGCGTACGGTCCGCAAGCTTCGGCCTGCGGCGGGTGCTCAATGGCCAGCCGCGCAGCCCGCACAACGGGATGGACATCGCCGCGCCGACCGGCACCCCCGTGGTGGCGGCGCTTGCCGGGCGCGTCATCGACCGCGGCGACTACTTCTTCGCCGGCCGCACCGTCGTGCTCGACCATGGGCAGGGGCTGCTGACGCTGTACGCGCATCTGAGCGAGATCGACACCGCGGTCGGCGCCACCGTGGAGGCCGCCGCGCCGATCGGCCGGGTGGGCGCCACGGGGCGCGTCACCGGGCCGCACCTGCATTTCACCGTGTACCTAAACGGCGTGGCCGTGGACCCGGCCCTGTTTTTGCCCGCATGAGGACCGCCGCCATCGGCCATCGGGCGGCCGCCGGGGCGGGCCGTCGCCGCGCAGACGCCATATGCGGGGCGCGGCGCTGATCCGTCCGCTGGCCTGGCTGTGGGCGCCGTTTGCGCCGGCCACCGCGCCGGCGCGCCGGCTGCGGCGGCTGGCGGTGCGGCTGGCCTGGGCGGTCCTGTTCGGCGGCGTCGCGCTGGCGGCGTACGTGGCGGCGCTCGCCACGCAGGCACCGCCGGTGCACGGGCTGCTCGCCGCCCGCGATGAGCGGCCAAGCGTACTGCTCGCCGCCGACGGCTCCGTGCTCGCCACCCTGCGGCGGCGCACGCGCGAATGGATCCCGCTCGAGCAGGTGCCGCCGCACGTGATCGATGCGCTGATCGCTACGGAGGACCATCGCTTCTACCAGCATCGCGGCATCGACTGGCGGCGTACCGCAAGCGCCGCGTTGTGGACGCTGCTCGGCGACCGCCAGGGCGGCTCGACGATCACGCAGCAGTTGGCACGCAATTTTTACCCGCAGGAAATCGGCCGCGCGCCCACCCTCGCGCGCAAGGTCAAGGAGATGGCCACCGCGCTGCGCATCGAGCGCGCCTACGGCAAGCGCGAGATCCTGGAGGCGTACCTGAACACGGTGCCGTTTCACTACAACGTGTACGGGCTCGAGATGGCCGCGCGCACGTACTTCGACAAGCCGGCGGCGGCGCTGTCGGTCATCGAGGGCGCCACGCTGATCGGCATGCTCAAGGGCACACAGGCGTTCAACCCGGTGCTGGCGCCGGAGCGCGCGCGCGAGCGGCGCAACGTTGTGCTGGCGCAGATGGTCAAGCGCGGCCGGCTGGCGCCGCAGACCTTCGAGGCCTTGCGGGTGCGACCCCTGCGGCTGACGTTCAAGCGGCAGGATCTCGAGCTGGGGCCGGCGCCGCATTTCGCCGCCACCGTGCGGCGCTGGCTGCTCGATTGGGCCGAGGCGCAGGGGCTGGATCCGTTCGCCGACGGGCTGATCGTGCAGTCCACGCTCGATCCGACGCTGCAGCGGCTGGCAACGCAGGCCGTCGCACGACAGCTGGCGGCGCTGCAGGCGGTGGCCGACGTCGAATGGGCGTTGCCGCAGCGCAAGCTGCTGTCCACGCGCGCGGAGGACTATGCGCGGCTGCGCCCGCGCGTCGAACCGTTTCGGCAGTTCTGGCAAGAGAAGACCGAACTGCTGTCCGCCTTCGTGCGCGAAACGCCGCAGTACGCGGCGCTGCGCGACGAGGGCGTGCCGGATGCGCAGGCGCTGGCGCGGCTGCTCGCCGACGCCCGCTTTATCGCCGAGCTGCGCGCGCGCAAGACGCGCCTGGAGGCGGGCTTCGTCGCCATCGACCCCCGCAGCGGGCAAGTGCGTGCCTGGGTCGGCGCGCGCGACTACGCGCTCGACCCGTTCGATCACGTACTGCAGGCGCGTCGGCAGCCCGGCTCCACGTTCAAGCCGTTCGTCTACGGGGCGGCCCTGCAGGCCGGTGTCGATCCGCGGCGCGAATTCGAGGACCGCCCGGTGGCGCTGCGCCTGCCCGACGGCGGGTGGTGGCGGCCGAAAGACGCCGGCGGCGCGAGCGGCCGCCGGCTGACGCTGGAGGACGCGCTGGTCTTCTCCCGCAACGGCATCGCCGCGCAGTTGGTCGGCGAGATCGGCGCCGCGCGAGTGGCGGAGTTCGCGCGCCGCGCCGGCGTGCGCGACAGCGCGCTTGCCGCCGTGCCGGCGCTGGCGCTGGGGGCGAGCGAAGTGTCGCTGCTGGAGATGGTGTCCGCGTACGCGACGCTCGCGGCCGAAGGCATCTACCGCGCACCGGTGTGGGTGACGCGCGTGACCGACCGCATGGGCCGCACGCTGTATGCGGCCCCGCAGCACGCCGAGGCGGCGGTGGAGCGCGACGTGGCCGTGGCGCTGGTCGACATGCTGCGCGCGGTCGTGGACCGCGGCACCGGCCGCGGCATCCGCAGCGTGTATGGCATCGGCGCCGACGTGGCCGGCAAGACCGGCACCTCGCAGCACAACGCCGACGGCTGGTTCATCCTGATGCACCCGCAGCTCGTGGCTGGCGCCTGGGTCGGTTTCAACGATCCGCGCGTGACGATGCGCAGCGACTACTGGGGGCAGGGCGCGCACAACGCGCTGCGCGTCGTGGGCGACTTCATGCAGCAGGCGTTCGCGGCGCAGGCGCTGGACGCCACGGCGGCGCTGCCGACCGAGCAGGGCTTCGCCGCCGCGCTGCGCCGCTTCGGCGAGCGGCTGCGTCGCTGGTTCGGATTCTCCGACTGACCGCCGCTCGGCGGCCGCGGCCTATGGCCAGAGCATGGCCGCGCCCTGCGCACGCCGGAGGCATCGCCGTCGCGGCGCTGAACAAGGGCGCGGCGATAACTTCGAAGAAGACATGGCGGCGGCAGCGCTGCGGTGCTTCGCACAGCATCCGGATCTGGCGCTGCAGTCGCGCCTGCAAGCCCGGTAGCAGCCGGCCGGTTCGGCATACCTGCTGGCCTTGCGCAGCGGGCCGTCTTCGGGGCAACAGCGAAACGGGCGTGCCGTTACCGAGCGTGGCGGCGCGCGCCCGAGATGCCGGCGGTATCGCTCATCGGCCTCCTAAAAGGGGGTATCAGCGGACCAATGCGCTGCGGCGCCGGCCGCACTGGGTTTCAGAAGGCCGGCACTGGCACCGGCCGCATCGCCGATCGTCGTGCCCGTGCCTTCGTCGAAATGGTAGAGCGCGACCGTGTTGCCATCGGGCTGGAAGCGGAAGCGCGGCGGCAAAAAGTTGCCCGTGTAGCGCACCGTCCTCGAGATCCGCAGTTCGTCGAGCCAACCGTTGAAGGAACGGTAGCCGCCCAGGCTGTGCTTTTCCCCGCCCAGCACGAGGAACGGGTCCGAGTTCGGAAAATTCGTCGCGCGCGTGACGTTGTAACTGACGTTTCCGCTCGTCCCTGTATTGGCCGGAATCTGCCGGTCCAGCACACCATCGACGAACAGCCGGAGTTCACCATCGCTCCACCGGCGCGTGATCGCCACGTGGTGCCAGTAGCCGTCCAGCACCTTGTGGGCGCCGCACAGCGTGGCGCCGCTGTCACCGCGCCCAACACCGACCGCGATGTGTCCGTCGAACAGGGAGACACCGAAGTCGCCAAAATCGCCACTGCCGAACACGTCGCGGTCGATCACGATCGCCCCGTTGATCCATGCGTCTTTCGGTAGCTGTCCGGGGGTACAGGGCGCTGTCGGGTTGTCGGCCGCAAAGCCCTTGATCCAGAACTCGATCGTGAAGTCGGTCGCGCCGACGTTGACCGGCCGCGAGGCGCCGGCGGCGTCGACGAGCGGGATCTTCACCCGGTCGACATCG
Source organism: Burkholderiaceae bacterium (assembly GCA_025057735.1). The sequence continues at coordinate 14,591 of JANWUU010000311.1, read as the reverse complement.
TTGCTGCCGGTGCCGAAGAAGCGAATGGACGTGCCGACAGTGGCCGGGGGCGACGCCGCGGGGCTGATTGAGCCCGACAGGGGTGCGCCGCCGTCGCCGCAGCCGGCCAGGGCGGCGCACACGAACAGGGCAACGAAACGAGGCGGCATGGCGGCTTCTTCCAACGGCGCCGACGATAGCCAAAACAGCGTTGCGGCGGTCTCCACTGGAAAGGGGAAGCCCCTCGCGGTTTGTGGGATAGACACAAATGAGACGCGTTCTCAGTTAATTTAGAATCGTCGATACAGGCAAGGCTTTACGCTCGAGATGTACGTCTGCATCTGTGCCGCCGTCACCGAGAGTCAGGTTCGCGAGGCCGCCAGCGCGGGGGTGCGCACGCTCGCGCAGCTGCAGGCCACGCTCGGTGTGGCCACCGGCTGCGGCTGCTGCCGCGAGTTCGCGCAGCAGCTGCTGGAGCGCGTCAGCGGCGAGGCGCCGCCCGGCTACGTCACGGTTTCTCGGCTTGCAGTCGCGGCCTGATCCGGCTACGGTTGGCGGCGGGACGACCAGCGGCTAGGGGGACCGCATGCAGGGCCACCAACAGATCATCGCGGCGCTTAACGCGCAGTTGAAAAACGAGCTCACCGCGATCAACCAGTACTTCCTGCACGCCCGCATGTTGAGGAACTGGGGATTCAGACGGCTCGGCGATAGGGTCTACAAAGAGTCGATCGGCGAGATGAAGCATGCCGACCGGCTAATCGAGCGCATTTTGTTTCTCGAGGGCCTGCCCAATTTGCAGGACATCGGACGCCTGTCGATCGGGCAGGACGTGCCCGAAATCCTGCAATGCGACCTGCAGTTGGAGCTGGCCAGCCATGCGCACGTGAAAGACGCAATCGCGCTGTGCGAGCGTGTCGGCGACTACGTCAGCCGCGAGCTCTTCAAGGACATCCAGGAAGACTCCGAAGAGCACATCGACTGGCTGGAGACTGAGATCGAACTGGTCGGCAAGGTCGGGCTGCAAAATTACCTGCAGTCTCAGATGGACAACGGCTCCTGAGTCCATTGGCGGCGTCGGCCGCCGCCACCTTGCTGTCACCAGCCGCACCGCGTGCGCCGTTAGACTGCGCGCGCCTGACTGCGCAGTCTCCCTTTGGAAGCCTTTCTTTTGTCCACCGCCTTGGTCGCGCTCGCCGAGATGGGCGACAAGACCCAGTTGCTGTCGTTTGTGCTGGCCGCCCGGCTGAAGCGGCCGGTGCCGATTGCGCTCGGCATTCTGGTTGCTACGACGGCCAATCACCTGTTGGCAGGCGCTGTCGGCGCGTGGCTGGCGACGCTGGTCTCGCCGCAGACGCTGCGCTGGATTGTTGCGCTGTCGTTCTTCGTCTTCGGCCTGTGGGCGCTGAAGCCAGACCGGCTCGAGGGGAAACGCGGATACAGCGGCCAGGGCGTGTTCCTCACCACCGTGATCGCCTTTTTCTTAGTCGAGATGGGCGATAAGACCCAACTTGCCACGGTGGCGCTGGCGGCGCGCTTCGACGCCCTGGCGGCAGTGGTGATCGGCACCACGCTGGGCATGATGCTCGCCAATGTACCGGCTGTCTGGCTGGGCGAGCGGCTGGCTCAGCGCATCAACCTGAAAGTGATGCGCTGGATCGCGGCGATGCTTTTTTTTGCGCTGGGCTGTGCAACCGTGATCTACGAATAAGCGGACGAACCGTGACCACGGTGTGCCGCGCCGCGTCAGGCGTTCGGCGCAGCAGGGTGCGACCGCGGTGCTAAAGTCTGCTTCCGTTCGGTTGTTGTCGCTTGCGAAACGGTTTGTTGTTGCTGCGGATGGTGATTTGCAAAACTGCCGGCTCAGCCGCCGGGCCCCTGGCGCCGGACGCGGGGCGTGGTCAGTCCGCGCCAGCGCCGTCCAATGTCGCTTTCTTGCCGCACAACGGCCAGGTGCCGATCCGTGCCAACGTTCTGCACGTCAGCAACGGCCTACGCAGCGCCGCGCAGGGGGCTCGTACCACCACCGCGGCTCCAAGCGGCCCGGCGCTATACGCGACAGGCAACGGCCACAGCAAGGGCGCACGCGCCGGAGCCGGCAACTTGACGAAGCGTCGGAGGCGCCTCAGCCGTGCCCTCCGTGCAATCACGGGCAGCGGCAGTGCGACGGCGCCCGCTTGCTAGAGGTGCGCTGCGGCCGGTTTCGTTCACCGACTGCGAAGGGCCGCGCCGCTGGCCGGTGGCATGTCGCGGTTGCGGCCGCGTTGTTCATCATGCTGACCCCGTGGGGTGCAGCGGCCGCCGGTGAACAAGCTGCCGCGCGCCCAAGCGTCGCGTTTTTCTACGCGGCCAAGCCGCCCCTGGCGGAGCTTGCGGCCTTCGACTGGGTGGTGCTGGAGCCGGAGCATGTCGCCGACGTGACCCGCCTGCCGGCGACCACGCGCTGGTTCGCCTACGTCAGCGTCGGCGAAATCGATCCGCGCCGTGCGGCTGCCGCGCGGGTGCCGCCGGCAGCGCTGCGCGATACCAATCCGGCCTGGGGCACGCAGCGCGTCGACCACCGCGCTGCCGGCTGGAGCGATTTCTTCGTGCGCGAGATCGTCGCGCCGCTGTGGGCGCGCGGCTGGCGCGGTTTTTTCCTCGACACGCTGGATGCGCACCGCGCCTTTGCGCGCGACGATGCGGAGCGGCGCGCGCAGGAAGACGCGCTGGTGGCGCTAATTGAGCGGTTGCACCGTCAGTTTCCGGGCATCGCGCTGATCGCCAACCGCGGCTTCGAATGGCTGCCGCGCGTGCGCGGCAAGATTGCTGCGGTGGCGGCTGAGTCGCTATACCAAGGCTGGGATCCTGTGCAGCGCCGTTACGTGGAGGTGCCCGCGGGGGAGCGCGACTGGCTGCGCGCGCGGCTGCGCGAGACGGCTGCGGCACTGGGCGTGCCTGCGATTGCGATTGACTACCTACCGCCGGCGGCACGCGCGGATGCGCGCGCAGTGGCCGCGCGCATCCGCGCTGACGGCTTCGTTCCGTGGGTGGCCGACGCCGCGCTCAGCACGCTTGGCGTCGGGGACCTGGAGATTGAGCCGCGCCGGGTGCTGCTCGTGACCGATCCCGCCCCGGGCGTGGACATGATGCACACCGAGGCCTACCGGTTCCTCGCCATGCCGCTGCACTGGCTTGGCTACGTGATCGAACCGGTGGATGCCTACGGCGAACTGCCGCGCGCTGTCGATCGCGGGCTACATGCAGCGGTTGTAACCTGGTTTTCTCAGGCGCCCGCTGCGGGCGATGACGCGCTCGCTCAATGGCTGCAGGCCGCTGTCGGGGGCGGTCTGAAGCTCGTCATGTTCCACCACGCGCCCGTTGCGCCCGGCTCGCCGCTGGCGCGCGCGTTGGGGCTGGAGACGGTGCGACTGCCTGCTACACCGCAGCCGTTGGCTCCAGGGCATACCGGCTTAGGCTTCGAGGCGCCTGCGCCAGCGCAGGCGATGCTGTCCTCAGGTCTGCGGCTGCGGCAGGCAACCCAGCGCTGGGCAGAGGTCGGCATCGCGGAGCGGCGGGTCGATGCGGTGGCGATCGCGCCTTGGGGTGGCCTGGCGCTCGCGCCGTTTACGGTCCGCTACGGGCTGCTGGATGCGGCCGAGGCACGCTGGGTGATCGATCCGATTGCCTTCCTGCGCGCAGCGCTCGGCCAGCCCGCTGCGCCGGTGCCCGATGTCACGACGCTGTCCGGGCGCCGGCTGCTGCTGGTGCACATCGACGGCGACGGCTTCCCATCGCGGGCTGAGCGACCCGGTGCGCCGTTTGCCAGCGAGGTGCTGGAGCGCGAGATCCTGCGACGGTATCGCATTCCGCACACGGTGTCAGTGGTGCAGGGTGAGATCGCTGGCAACGGACTGTTCGCCCAGCTGTCGCCGGCGTTGGAGGACATCGCGCGCCGCATCTTCGCACTGCCGCATGTCGAGATCGCCAGCCATTCGTATTCGCACCCGTTTCGCTGGCGGCAGCTAGCCGCTGCAGCGCCGGGGCAGTACGTGGAGGGCGCGAGCCTGGCGTTGCCCGGCTACACCTTCGATTTAGCCACCGAGATCGACGGCTCGGCCCGCTATATCGACGAGCGTCTGGCCCCCCCTGGCAAACGCACGCGCGTGTTCCTGTGGACCGGCGATTGTGTGCCGCCGCCTGAGGCGGTGGCGCGCACCGAGGCCGCGGGCCTACTCAACATGAACGGCGGCGACACCCTGATGACGCGCGACCATCCAACGCTGACGCGGGTTGCGGGGCTTGGCATTCTGCGCGGGGCGGCCTTGCAAGTGTTCGCGCCAAACCAAAACGAAAACCTCTACACGAACGAATGGCGCGGACCCTATTGGGGCTATCAGCGCGTGATCGAAACCTTCGAGCTGACCGAGACACCGCGGCGGCTCAAACCGGTCAACATCTACTACCACACCTATTCGGCCACCAAGGAGGCGTCGTTGGCCGCGCTGCATCGCGTCTATGGCTGGGCGCTCGCTCAGCCGCTGGTGCACGTCTTCGCCTCCGATTACATCCGCGCGGTGCAAGACTTCCATCGGCTGGTGCTGGCGCGCGACTGGCGCCGCGCGCAACCTGCTTGGCGCGTGCGCGGTGCACACGCGCTGCGCACGCTGCGACTGCCCAGTGAGGTTGCTGTTGATCTGCTTGCCAGCGAAGGTGTGGCGGGTGTCGCGCCAGGACCCGGCGCGCGCTACCTGCACCTAGGAGCAGCGCAAGCTGAGGTGGTGCTGGGCACCGGCGCTCGGGTGCCTTACGTACGCTTCGCCTCTGGCTTTATCGAGCAGTGGCAGCGCAGCACGACCGGTGCGCGCTTTGTGCTCGTCAGCTACGGCGACGCGGAATTTACGCTGGCGGGCGCGCGCGGCTGCAGAGTCGCCGTCGACGGCACGCCGATTGTGCTGCGCGGTGATGCGGACGAAGAACAGCGCTATGAACTGGAACGACGGGACGCTGCGACCACGCCGCGGCGCTATCTGGTGGACATCGACTGCCGGCGCTAGGCGGGCGCGCCTGCTGCCGCCTTGGGTCGCGCTCGCTTTTGGTGCGGCGCTGGCGCTGGCGCTGGCGCTGCTGTTTCCGTACCAGGGGTTGCAACGGATGGTGGCAGCCAACGACGGGCCGCCGGATGCGTTACAGATCGCCTACGTGGAAGCGTGGCTGGCGGCGCGGCCTGAGCAGACTGCGCTGCGCCTGGCGTTGGCACGCCAGCTGCTGCGCGTTGGCGACGTGCCGCGCGCTCAGCTGCATCTGCAGCGGCTGCTTGCTGAGGGCGATGCGCAGACGCAGCGTCACGCGCGGGCGCTGCTGCTGGAAGCGCAATGGCAGCGGCTGCAGGGGCTGCCGCCGGCGGACGCCGCTGCGCAGCGCGAGATGCTGCGGGCACAACTGCGTCTGGCTCTCGCCGAACCGATTGACCCAGTGCAGGGCGTACGACTAGCTGAGCGCGCGCTCGTGCTGGACGAGGCTGAGGCTGCGCGCGCGTATTGGCAGCGCCTGCTTGACGAGGCGCCGCGGCTGCCGGCAGCGGTGTGGGAGGTGGCTGGCCGGCAGGCCCTCTCCGCAGGCGCGCACCTGCTGGCGGCCCGGTTGCTGTTGCAGGCGCGCGAGGCCGAACGCCGCCTGCCGGAGCGCCGGCGCCTGTTCTTGTCGGCGATGCGGGCGGCGCAGGCGGGTAACGCCCTGGCGGAGGCGCTTGAGCTGGCCGAGCGCCATCTGGGCGAACTGGTGGCAGACACCGAAACGCTGGAATTCCTGACGCGGCTGGCGCTGGCGGCGGGAAGGCCGGACATCGCGCAACGGTACGCGGTGTGGCTGCTGCGGCTGTCGCTCGCGCCAGCGGCCGAGCACGTGCCCGTGCTAGCGTTGCCGCGCCGCCTGCCGGCGGCGGCGCACGCGCAAGAGCGCACCGCCCGCCTTCCTTACGACGAGCGGCTGTACCTGCTTGCCTTGGAAGTCTTCCTCGCCAACGGCAACCTGGAGGACGCACTGGTGGTGGCCCGCTCGGCGGTGCGCCAGCGGCCGGAGGATCTGCGCTGGCGGCTTCACCTCGCCCAGTTGGCAGACTGGACAAACCGCCCGCAGCTTGCGTTGGAGCAGTGGGAGGCCATCGCACGCCGCCGCGGGTTGGTCACTGACTGGGAACAGGTTGCGCGGCGCGCGCAGCAGCTTAACGACCGCCGATTGCGTTTGCAGGCGCTGGAGGCACTACGGCAATTGCAGCCGCAGGCGCAGCCGGTGCAGCGCGCTTGGCTAGAGGCGCTTGAGGAGGCCGGTGAGCCGGTGCGCGCGCTGCAGGCCCTGCGCGCCGCCCTTGGTGAAACAGGCGCGGACCCGTGGCGCGGTGAACGGCTCAAGTGGCTTGCCAGGCTGGCGCGCGAGCTGGGCGAGCGCGATCTTGTGCGCCGGGCCCTGCAAGCCCTGCAGCAGGATTTCGCGGTGACCGTCGAGCGGGCGTTGATGCTTGCCCGGCTTGAAGAAGAGGCCGGCGACTTAGCGGCGGCGCGGGCTGCCCTGGCCGCTGCGCAGGGGCTCGCTGAGCGCGATATTGCTGCGAACCGCGCATTCTGGGATGCGTGGGCGGAGCTGGCAGTTGCCACCGGCGATCGCGCGCAGGCGCTCGCGGCCTGGGAACGCTTGTACGCAGCTGGCGTCGCCGACGACAGCGACCTAGCTGCGCTGGCTGATGCACTGGAGCACATCGACCCGCCGCGCGCTGCGCGTATCGCCGTTGAGCGTTTTCGACGCAGCGGTCAGTCGCGTGCCGCCGTGCGTGCATTTGACCTGCTTCTGCGCGCCAATGACCCCAACGCGACGCGCGCTTGGCTAGATAGCCTGACCTCGACCCAGCGCGAGCAGCTGCAGCGCGATGCGGACTTCCTGTCGCTGCGGGCCCAGTGGTGGCTTGCACAGGGCGCCCGGCGCGCGGCTGCACGCGATGCGTGGGCAGCCGCCACCGTCGCGCCCAGCGTAGAGCGGGAGGCGACGGCTCTGTGGCTGTTGATCCTAGCGGGCGAGGCCGAGACGCTGCGTTCGCAACTGCTGGCGCTTGGCGCGCGAGCGCTAGATGAACCGCTGCTTGCGCAGGCGGCGGCGGCCGGCTGGTTATCGCTTGCACAGCCGGCGCGCGCGCTGCCGTACCTGGCGCGCGTGGCGCGGGCGGATCTCGATCCACTCTGGCGACTGGAATATGCCGATGCGCTGGAGCGCCTAGGGGCCTCTGACCTCGCTGCGGACGAGCGGCTGCGCTTATGGCGGCAACGGCACGAACTGCTGCAAAACGCCGATGCGCAGACGCGCGCGCAGCGGCTGGCCCGGCTGCTGCCGCTGGCGGCGCTGTTGGCCGACGGCGACGCGGCGGCAGCCTGGCGGCGCGAGATCCTCGCGCGGCAAAAGGAGGCGGCCGAATTACCGGAGGCCGTGATCGGCTACTGGCTGGCACGCGGTGCGCCGGAGGTAGCGCACGCCTGGCTGCTGGCGCGACGGCTGTCTGGCGTTGATGGTCCGGCCTGGACGCGCCTGGCGGTGGCGGCGGCGCACGACGACGGCGCTTGGCTGGCTGTGTTGCTGGACGAACCGGCGGTAACGCGGCAGTCGCCACTGGCGCTGGCGGAGGCGGCGTGGCGCACCGGCGCGCGGGCGTTGGCGCAGACGTTGGCCTTTGAAGCCGTGCAGCAAGCGCCGTTTGCCGATGAAGCCCAGCAGCGGCTGCGGCAGCTGATGCTAGGCACCACCGAGGCGGCTGCAGCGAGCGCGTTGGCCGTTGAGCACGAATTGCTGCGTCAATCTCCCCTGCGCTATACGCTGACCACACTGCAGGCCGGTGTGCGCGTCAGCCCGCGTGCGCGATTGACGGTGCAGTGGGAGTGGACCGAGGCCGACAGCCTGCTGGCAGACTCACTTGCCGCCGCCCCCCCTGCCGAGGTTGCGGCGCTTGGCTTCGCCTGGTCACAATCGCGAGACGACGAAATCCTGCTGCGGTTAGGTCGGCGCGCCGGAGCCTCTGGCGCGTTTGCGCTGCTGCGCTGGCAGGGGCGGCCTGCGCCACGTTTGACCGCTGCCGTGCAGGTGGGAAGCGGTCAGACGGTGACCGACAACGCATACCTACGCCTTGGCGCGCAATCTACTCGTTTCGCGATCGACGGCACGGCTGCGGTGGCGCTGCGCGATGCGATTTTCCTGCAGCTTCAGTTTGACCAGTACCGCTCGCTGCAGCAAGAGCCGGTCGGCCGCGGCCGTCAGCTGCGGCTGGCGCTGCAACACAGCGTCGCACTGGCATATCCCGACGCGAGCGTGCGGTTGGTCTGGACACAGGCGCGCTATCGGCCGCATGCAGGCGTCGCCAAGGGCATGCTGCCGCTGCTGCCGTCGTCGCTACAGCCGCTGGCCACGAATGCGGCTTTCCTGCCGGCGGACACCGATCGCATCGGGCTCGAGCTGGGCTTTGGCGAGTCCGCCCGCGCTGCCTGGACGCATGCGTGGAGACCATTTGCGACGCTGTCGCTGTCACGGGAAACCGGCGGCCGTTCCGATTACGCTTTACGGCTTGGCGCCGCGGGGCACGTGCTTGGCGCCGATGCGCTGCAATTGGAATGGGGATACGGCTCGGCGCGGGCGGGTGTGGGCACGCGCTACACCGAAGCCGCGCTACGTTATCGCTGGGCCTTTTAGGAGGGAGGGGAATGAAGCAGATGGCAGCAAACTGGCGCCGACGGGCGCTGTTTCACATTGCAGCGTCGTGTGCGGTGCTTGCCCTAGCTGGCTGCACGACGCTGGACGTGGCGCCAGCGCGCGCTGCGCTGCAGCGCGATGCAACTTGGGCGGTTCTGCCATTAGCCAACCGTACCGAGACGCCTGCGGCAGGGCTGCGGGCGGCGGCGGTGGTGGAGGCGGTGCTCGCTGCGCGCGGCCTGAATCTGGCGCAGCCGCCAGCAGACCTGGCCGCTGAAACCCTGTTTGACCCGCCGCCGCGCGATGCTGCCGACAAGGGGCTGGCGTGGGCGCGTGCTCACGACGTCCGCTACGTGGTGACGGGGGCCGTTACCGAGTGGCGCTACAAAGTGGGTGTCGATGGCGAGCCGGCCGTCGGCCTGACGCTGCAGGTCCTCGACGTGGCGACCGGCCGCCTGTTGTGGTCGGCCGCCGGCGCCCGTAGCGGCTTCTCGCGGGAGCCGCTGGCTGGTGTGGCGCAGAAGTTGGTGCGGGAGCTGACGGCGCCGCTGACCCGGCCGTGAGTGCCCGAACGCAGAAAGCGGCGCAGCCTGGCGGTTCGCCGTGGCGGCCCGCGCTGCCGCGCACCCTGACGCGCTGGCGCGTGGCGGAGGACTGGCGCTGGGCGCTGGCGGAGACCACACTGCTGATGCTGGCGGCAATCGGCCTGTCGGCCTGGCTGCGGCCGCAGGATCCGCTCTGGACAACAGCCTCCTTTCCCTGGCTCTGGCTGGTCGCCACCGTGCTCGCGCTGCGCTACGGCTCCGTGCACGCGGTGTGGGCGATGGGATTGGCGCTAGCCGCGTGGTGGTTGCTCGATACGTGGCGCGCTCCGCTCGGAGAATTTCCCCGTGTCAGTTTCATTGGCGGTCTGGTGCTGGCGCTGATTGCGGGCGAATTTTCCGATTTGTGGAATTTGCGTCTCTTGCAGGCACAGAACGTGAACGCCTACCTGCAGGAGCGACTGAATGCGCTGACGCAAAGCCACTATTTGCTGGCTGCGTCGCATGATCGGCTCGAGCAAGAGTTGCTGGCGCGGCCGTTCTCGCTGCGCGAGACGCTGTATGCGTTGCGTCAGCGCATTGCGCTGCAGCCCCGCGCCGATGATGGCCTGATGGCCGCCGACTGGCTGCTGACGTTGCTTGCTCAGGCTTGCCGTCTTGAGGCAGCAGCCGTGGTGCCGATACGCGATGGCCGGCTGCTGCAGCCGGCGGCTGTGTTTGGCCCGTTTGGCACCGAAGGTCCGGTCGCAGTAGACGATCCCATGCTAAAAGAGGCGCTGGTGCGCGGCGAGTTGATGCATGTGCAGAGCCAGCCGATTGTCGAATCCGATCGCGCCAGCCGTTACGTGGTGTGTGCACCGGTCGTTTGCGCCGACGGCCGTATTTTGGCGGTGCTGCTCGTCGAACGCATGGCATTCACCGCACTGACGCTGGAAACGCTGCAGTTCATGACCGTGCTGTTGGCTTATTACGCTGACAGCATTGATGCGGCGCCGGCGGTAGCTGCCGTGCAGGCGCGCTTCCCCGACTGCCCGGCCGATTTCGCCGCCGAGCTCGCGCGCGTGCAACGCCTGCTGAAGGCGACCTTCGTGCGGTCTGCCCTGGTCGTGTTTCAGCTGCCCGTCGACGCAGCGGTTGCCAGCGAGTGGGCCCAGCGGCTCCAAGACATCCGGCGTGGACTGGACATGACCTGGCTGTCTGCGCGAGAGGGCCGGCGCGTGCTCGTTGTGTTACTGCCGCTGACTGCCGGCGATGGGATCAACGGCTTTCTGGAACGTGCCGGTGCCGCCCTGCGCACCCGCTATGGGGTGGATTGGTCAGCTGCGGGCATCACCGCGCGCGGCGTCGAAATCACGGAGACGCCCCTGGCGGACCAACTGGCTGCGTTGCTCGGAGCGCAGCATGGTGAAAATTTGGTCGAGCGCAATCGGTCTTGAATCGCTCGCGCTGCTGCTGTTGGCGCGCGGTGAGGCGACTGCGGCCACGGTCGTAGCTTATTTGCTGCCGCATGCAGCCGCCAGCGGCCTGGCCGCGCTGGCGGCCTGGCGGCTGTTGCCGCGGCCGTTCCGGGCACCGCGCCGCTACGCCCTGCTGTCGCTGTTTGGCGTCAACTTTTTCGTGCCGGTGCTGGGCCTGGCGGCGACGCTCACCGGCATCGTTGCCGGCCACCTGTTTCCGCAGCTGCTGCGGCCGCGCCTGTTCGTTGAGGTCGCGCGGCCGCGCTTTACCGCCGATACGCCGACTGAGCGCGAACGGTTGCGCGGTGCTGCCGCGCGGGCACACCTGCTGAACCGCGACGCCGCAGCTGGCTCGCGGGTGGCGGCTCTGCTGGCGGTGGGCACGGCCGCGCATGCTGGCAACTTGCTGCGCGAGTTGCTGTCCGATCCGGAGGAGGAACTGCGGCTGCTGGCCTACGGGTTGCTGGACCGTCAAGAGAAGCAGATCACGGCGGCGCTGGCGCGCGAGCGGCGGCTGCTAGCGGAGGCCGAGGCGCTGGGGGACCGCGACATCGTGCGCGAGATCTGTGGCCGCATCGGGGCGCTGTATTGGGAGTTGGTCTACGCCGACCTGGCGCAGGGCGAGACGGAGCGCTTCGCGCTTGCGCAAGCGCTTTCCTTTACGGAACGTGCCCTGCGGGGTGATGCTGCGGATGGCGCGCGCTGGCTGCTGATTGCACGCATCCGCCTGCGGCGCGGCGAGCTGGCGCAGGCTGACGAGGCCTTGCAGGAAGCACTTGCCTGGGGCTGCCCGCGCGCCCGCGTGCTGCCGTATCTGGCCGAGCTGCGCTTTCTGCAGCGCCGCTACGAAGCGGTGCGACGCGCGATGCTCGACTTGGGCGGGCGGCCGGGCTCGGACGTGCTGGCTGCCATGCAGGGCTACTGGGTGGCGTAATAACGATGCGCACGGCGACCTACCTACGCCGCGCCGAGCGGGTAGATGTGCTGCTGCTTCTGGAAGGCACATTTCCGTACGTGAGCGGCGGCGTATCCAGTTGGGTCAATCAGCTCATGCGCGGCTTGCCGGAGATCACCTTCGGCGGCATCTTCCTGGGCAGCCGGCGTGCCGACTACGGTGAGCCCAAATATGCGCTGCCGGAAAACCTGGTGCATCTGGAGTGCCACTTCTTGCATGAGGCGCCCGCTGCGCCCGACCGTCAGCCGGCCGCGCAACCCGGGGACGAGGCCGCCTTTGCGCGCCGCGACGCACTGCATGCGCGGCTGCGCGCGGCACGCGCCAGGGGCGGCGCTGATGAGACGCTGGCTGCGCTGTTAGACGACCTGCTGCCGGCGATGCGCGACGGCGGGCCGCTCGATGTACAGGCCTTCTTGCATAGCGAAGCGAGCTGGCGGCGCATTACGCAGGAGTTCCGAACGCGCTGCAGCGATCCGTCTTTCGTCGATTACTTCTGGACCGTGCGCATCATGCATGCGCCGCTGTGGCAGCTGGCGGCGATCGCCGAAGAAGCACCGGCGGCCGGCGCGTTGCATGCGATCTCGACTGGTTACGCCGGATTCTTAGGCGCGCTGCTGGCGCGGCGGCAGCGCCGCCCGTTTGTCCTCACTGAGCATGGCATCTACACGAAAGAGCGCAAGATTGACCTCTTCCAGGCACAGTGGGTGCGCGACAACCGCGGCGTCTTCGAGCGGCGCGGCGGCGAAATCGCCTACTTTCGCGACCTGTGGATCCGCTTCTTTGAGGCGCTGGGGCGGATCGCCTACAGCGCCGCCGATCCGATTGTCGCGCTGTACGAGGCCAACCGGCGCCGGCAGATCGCCGACGGGGCGCCGCCGGCGCGCACGCAGGTCGTGCCCAACGGCGTGGACGTCGCGCGGCTGGCGCGGCTGCGCGAGGGCCGGCCGGCGCAGCCGCCGCCCGTGGCCTGCCTAATCGGCCGCGTGGTGCCGATTAAGGACGTGGCGACGTTCATCCGCGCGCTGCGCACGGTGGTGCATCGGGTGCCGCACGCGCAGGGCTGGATCGCCGGCCCCGAGGACGAGGACCCGGCCTACGCGCAGGAATGCCGGCAACTGGCCGAGGGGCTCGGGCTGGCCGACCGCGTGCGCTTCCTCGGCTTCCAGAAGATCGACGATCTGCTGCCGCAGGTGGGCGTGGTCGTGCTCAGCTCCATCAGCGAGGCGCTGCCGCTGGTGATCCTGGAGGCGTTCGCCGCCGGCGTGCCCTGCGTGACGACCGATGTGGGCGCCTGCCGCGAACTGATCGAGGGGCAGGATGCAGAAGACCGCGCGCTCGGCGCCGCCGGCGCGGTAGTGCGCATCGCCGACCCCTCCGCGCTCGGGCATGAGATCGCCGCGCTGCTGACCGACCCCGCGCGCTGGCAGCGCGCGGCGGCCGCCGGCATCGCGCGCGTGGAGCAGCGCTACACCCAGGCGCGCATGTTCGCGCGTTACCGCGCGATCTACGCGCGCGCCCTCGCGCCGGAGACGGTCTGATCATGGCAGGGATCGGCTACGAACTGCGGCGCATCATGCAGCGGGGCACGCTGCTGTCGATGCTGACCGCCTACGGCTACGCCGGCGTGATCGGCTCGGGCCCCTGGGTGTTGTCCATCGTCGGCGTGCTGGCGGTCGGGCTGCTGGCCGCGACCATTCCCGCGGCCGCGGGGCAGGTGGCGCAGTTCCAGGTCGCGGTCACCTACCTGATCGCCGCCAGCCTGATCGTCACCGGTCCCTGGCAGCTCAGCTTCACGCGCTTCGTTGCCGACCGACTGTTCGAGGGTCGCAACGACGCGGTGCTGCCCAACTTCCAGGCGGTGCTCCTGCTGGTCACCTGGGCAAGCGGCGCCATCGGTTTCGCGGTGGCGCTGTTCGGCTTCCCGCAGGAGCCGCTGGCGTTCCGGCTCGCCTTTGCCGCCGCGCTGGTGCTGCTGTCGAACATCTGGATCGCCACCATCCTGCTGTCGGGGCTCAAGCAGTACCAGGCGATCGTCGTGCTGTACGCGCTCGGGTACGGCGTCTCGGTGCTGGCGGCGCTGCTGCTCGCCCGCTGGGGACTGTCGGGCCTGATGGCCGGTTTCGCGCTCGGCCAGGCGGTGCTGCTGGCCGGCATGCTGGGGCTGATCATCCGCGAGTTCCCGGCCGACACCTTCATGGCCTTCGAATTTTTCCGCCGCGACCGTCATTTTCGCAGCCTGATGCTGGCCGGCGCCGCCTACAACCTGGCGATCTGGCTGGACAAGTTCATGTTCTGGTTCACGCCCGCCACCAGCCAGGCAATCATCGGACCGCTGCGCGCCTCGGTCATCTACGATCTGCCGATCTTTCTCGCCTACCTGTCGATCATCCCGGGCATGGCAGTATTCCTTCTGCGGCTGGAGACCGATTTCGTCGAGCACTACGACAACTACTGCCAAGCGGTACGCGAGGGCGGCTCGCTGTCCACCATCGAGCGCCACCGCAACGGCATGGTCGAGTCGGCCCGCCTGGGGCTGTTCGAGATCGTCAAGATTCAGGCGATCGCCGCCCTGCTGACGATCGCCGCGGGCGAGACGCTACTCGCCTGGCTGGGTATCTCGCCGCTGTACGCGCCGCTGCTGTCGATCATGGTGGTGGGCGCCGGCCTGCAGGTGCTGCTGCTCGGCGTGCTGAACGTGCTGTATTACCTGGACCGCCGGCGCCTGGCGGCATCCTTGGTGCTGCTGTTTCTGCTCGCCAATGGCGCGCTCACCGCGGCCACGCTGGCGCTCGGCCCCGAGTATTTCGGCTACGGTTATGCGGGCAGCGTGCTGATCGCCTGCGTGGCCGGGTTGATCGTGCTGGACCGCGTGTTCGAACGGCTCGAGTACGAGACGTTCATGCTGCAGCCGGCGGCCGGTTGAGGCGCGGGCGCGACTTCCGTACCCTCGCGCGC
>JANWUU010000275.1 GCA_025057735.1 Burkholderiaceae bacterium | reverse complement strand
CACGTCGACGATCAGCCCGATGTGCTCGAAGTCCGTCAGCGGGTTGTACTGCAGCTTGCGGTACAGGGCCGGGGCGGTCGACATGCCGATGTGGTGCAGCAGCAGCGTGTAGCCGTCGGCGGCCGCGTTCTTCACGCGCGCTGCGCCAACCGTGCCGCCGGCGCCCGCCACGTTTTCCACGATGACGTTCTGCCCGAGGTGCTTGCTCATGGCCTGCGCCAGGGAGCGCGCTACGGTGTCGGTTGGGCCGCCGGCGGTAAACGGCACCACGATGGTGACCGGCTTGGTCGGATAGGTCTGTGCGAGCGCGCCTCCGGCGGCAAGGGCGAGCGCGGCGAGGGCGAGGCGGAATGTCATGGCTCCTCCTGCGATGAAAGCGGAAACGGATTTTGGCCGATCGCGCCGGCGGCGTCGAACGGCAGCGGCACGGTCAGTCGACGCGCGCCCCGGAGAATTTGACCACCTTTTCGTATTTCGCCAGTTCCGCCCGGATGAGGGCGGCGAACTGCTCCGGCGTGGTCGGCGCCGGCTCGGCGGCCAGTCGCGCCAGCCGCTCGCGCACCTCGGCGCTGCCGAGCGCGGCCCGGAAGGCCTCGTTGAGGCGGGCGACGATGGCCGGCGGCGTGCCGGCCGGCGCCAGGATGCCGAACCAGGTGCTGACGTCGAAGCCGGATAGACCAGGGACGGCTTCGGCCATCGTCGGCAGGTCGGGAAAGGCGGAGGCGCGCTGCGCCGTGGTGACGGCGAAGGCGCGCAGCTTGCCGGCGCGGATCTGGGGGGCGGCCGACGCCAGGTTGTCGAACATCAGGTCGGTCTGGCCGGCGAGCAGGCCGAGCTGCGCCGGCGCCGCGCCCGCATACGGGATGTGCACGATCGAGATGCGCGCCATCGATTTCAGCAACTCGCCGGCCATGTGCCCGGCGCTGCCGTTGCCGCCCGAGGCGTAACTGAGCTTGCCCGGGTTGCGGCGCGCGTAGGTCACCAGATCCGCGGCCGATTCGATCTTCAGCCGGGCGGCCGTCTCCGGCGTCATGACCAGCACATTCGGCACGTGCGCAATTAGCGTGATGGGAGCGAAGTCCCGCAGCGGGTCGTAGGGCAGTTTCGCGAACAGCCACGGGTTGATCGCGTGCGTGGCCACCGCACCGACGACCAGCGTGTAGCCGTCGGCCGGCTGCTTGGCGACGTAATCGACGCCGACGTTGCCGCCCGCCCCGGGACGGTTCTCGACGATCACCGTGCCGAGCGATTCTTTCAGTCGCTCGGCGAGCGCCCGTGCGGTGAGGTCCAAGGGACCGCCCGGCGGATAGGGCACCACCAGGCGGATCGGTTTCGTTGGGTAACTCGGGGCGGTTTGCGCTGCGGCCGTCGCGGCGAGCAGCGCGAACAGGCCGCACGCCAGGGTGCGGAGGATCGGCACTTTCGGTCTCCGGCTCGATGGCGTTGAAGGGACGCGGATTAAACCGGAAATCGCCGGTGGCACCAAGACGCGCTCAGACGGTCGGCCGCCAATCGAAGTCGGCACCGACGGCAGCGGCTTCATCCGCCGTCGCCGTCCGCACGGAGACGCGTTCGACACGCGCCGCGCGCGGGCCGCGCCGTGCCCAGGCGATCAGGGCGTCGCAGGCGGCTGGCGGGCCGGCGACCACCGCCTCGACCGTGCCGTCGCGGCG
Source organism: Burkholderiaceae bacterium (assembly GCA_025057735.1). Next base: position 2,060 of record JANWUU010000275.1, on the reverse strand, counting down.
GTTGCGCACCCAGCCGCGAACGCCGAGCGCGCGCGCTTCGCGGCACATGGCATCGCGGAAGCCGACGCCCTGCACGATGCCTTCGATGCGCAGATGGAAGGCTTGCGCCGCGCTCATCCGCCGGCCTCGCGGGGGTCCGAATCGGCGCGCGCGGCGATGACGCCGCGCGCGCGCAACGCTTGGATTTCCGCTGGCGTCAGACCGAGGACGTGCCGCAGCACGTCCTCGGTGTCGGCGCCGAGCAGCGGCGGGGCGCGGTCATAGGCCGGCGGCGTGGCCGACATACGGATCGGGTTGCCCACCAACGGCACGGTGCCGGACAGCGGATGCGGAAGATCGATGCGCAGCCCGCGCGCGACCACCTGCGGGTCCGCCAGCGCCTGGGCGATCGAATTGATCGGCCCGCAGGGCACGCCGGCGCGCTGCAGGGCCTGCACCCAGAAGGCCACCGGCTGCCGGCGCACGATGTCCTCCAGCATCGGCACCAGGATGTCGCGGTGGCGCACGCGGTCGGCGTTTTTCGCGAAGCGGGCATCGGTGGCGAGCTGAGGGCAGCCCGCCACTTCGCAGAACCGGACAAACTGCGCGTCGTTGCCGACGGCGACGATCACGTGCCCGTCGGCGGCGGCGAAGACCTGGTAGGGCACGATGTTCGGGTGCGCGTTGCCGGCGCGCCCCGGCGCGCGGCCGCTGACCAGATAGTTCATGTTCATGTTGGCCAGCATCGCCACCATGACGTCGAGCAACGCGAGATCCAGATGCTGGCCGCGCCCGCTGCGCTCGCGCCAGGCCAGGGCCGCGAGGATCGCCACCGTCGCGTACATGCCGGTCATCAGGTCGCTGACGGCCACGCCGGCCTTCTGCGGTCCGCCGCCGGGGCGGTCGTCGCGCTCGCCGGTGATCGACATGAAGCCGCCCAGACCCTGCACGATGAAGTCGTACCCCGGGCGGTCACGATATGGGCCGGTCTGGCCGAAACCCGTGATCGAGCAGTAGATCAGACGCGGGTTGACGCGCGCCAGCGTCTCGTAGTCCAGGCCGTACTTTGCGAGCTGCCCGACCTTGTAGTTTTCGACCAGCACGTCGGAGACGGCGGCCAGCTTGCGCACGATCGCCTGCCCGTCGGGCACGCTCAGATCGAGCGCCACCGAGCGCTTGCCGCGGTTGGCCGCCAGGTAGTAGGCCGCCTCGGACGTGTCGCGGCCCTCGCTGTCCCTCAGGTACGGCGGACCCCAGCCGCGTGTGTCGTCGCCGCTGCCGGGCCGCTCGATCTTGATGACCTCGGCGCCGAGGTCGGCGAGGATCTGCGTGCACCAGGGTCCGGCGAGCACGCGCGTCAAATCGAGCACGCGCAGGTGCGAGAGAGCGCGCGCTTGTCCTTGCGCTTCGGTGGCCGTCTGCATAGGGCGCAAGCTTAGCTGGCGCGCTGCAATAAACTGGCCCGCATGAAAAGAAGAATTCCGCCGCCGCTGCTGCGTCTCGGCATGAACCTGTGGCCGCCGTTTCTCGGCGCCGGCATCCGCGTGCGCCATATCGCCGAGGACTTCCGCGAGGTCGTGGTGGAGATGCCGTTGCGGATGCGCAACCGCAACTACTTCGGCACCCACTTCGGCGGTTCGTTGTACGCGATGACCGATCCGTTCTTCGCGCTGATGGTGCTGTATAACCTGCCACCGGAGTACTACGTGTGGGACAAGGCGGGCTCGATCGAATACGTCGCGCCCGGCCGCAGCCGGGTGCGCGCCACGATGCGGCTGCAGCAGGCCGATATCGACATGATCCTGAAGATGACCGCCGACGGCGACAAGCACCTGCACGTTTTCAACACCGACGTCGTCGATCGCGAGGGGCTGGTGGTGGCGCGGATCGAAAAGGTGGTCTACGTGCGGCGCAAGAAGCGCTGACGGCGGTCGCGCCCATGTCGCATTTCCGTCCTTGGCCCTACCCGCGCGTGCTCGCCCACCGCGGCGGCGGCACCCTGGCGCCAGAGAACACGCTGGCCGCCATCGAGGTCGGCCGTCAGCACGGCTTCCGCGGCATCGAGTGCGACGCGATGCTGG
>JANWUU010000223.1 GCA_025057735.1 Burkholderiaceae bacterium | reverse complement strand
CCGCGCATGCGCAGGATGCGGTAGAGCACGTCGTTCAACGTGTAGTTGCGCACGTGCCCCATGTGCAGCTTGCCGCTCGGGTACGGCAGCATCGAGCACAGGTAGAACTTGCCTTTCGGATAGCGCGGATCGTTTTCCTTGGCGCGATAGGCGTCGATCGCGCGCCAGTGCGCCTGCGCGGCGGCTTCAACCTCTTGCGGAACGTACTTTTCTCGCATCGTGGCCTTTGGGCGGTGGGAGCCGACCGCGCGCGGGGCCGGCCCGCGGCGCGCGGCCGCCAGAGGGCAGGGCGGGCGGAGGACACCCGGACAGACAACAAGCCGCGCGCGACGGCGGCAAACACGCCAGGCGATTATAGGAGCGCCGGTATAGTGCGCACCGCGCATGAACCTGCTCGAGAACTTGAACGAACAGCAACTCGCGGCAGTGACGCTGCCCGACCAGAACGCGCTGATCCTGGCCGGCGCCGGCAGCGGAAAGACGCGCGTGCTGACCACTCGCATCGCCTGGCTGATCCAGACCGGGCGCGTCGGCCCGCACGGCATCCTGGCGGTGACCTTCACCAACAAAGCCGCGCGCGAAATGCTGGCGCGCATCTCGGCGTTGCTGCCGATCAATACGCGCGGCATGTGGATCGGTACCTTCCACGGCCTGTGCAACCGCCTGCTGCGGGCGCATCACCGCGACGCCGGGTTGCCGGCCACGTTCCAGATCCTGGATGCGAGCGATCAGCTCGCCGCCATCAAGCGGCTGCTGAAGGCGGCCAACGTCGACGACCAGAAATACCCGCCGCGCAACCTGCAGAACTTCATCAACGACTGCAAGGAAGCCGGCCTGCGCGCCAAGGACGTCGAGGTCAACGATTCTTACAACCGCAAGTTCGTCGAGCTGTACGCCGCCTACGATGCGCAGTGCCAGCGCGAGGGCGTGGTCGATTTTGCCGAGCTGCTGCTGCGCTGCTACGAGCTGCTGGACCGCAACGAGGCGATCCGCAGCCATTACCAGAGCCGCTTCCGCCACATCCTGGTGGACGAGTTTCAGGACACCAACCGTCTGCAGTACCGCTGGCTGAAGCTGCTGGCCGGCGGCGGCGCGGCGGTGTTCGCCGTCGGCGACGACGACCAATGCCTGGTGGCCGGCACGCAGGTGACGATGGCCGATGGCCGCACCGTGCCGATCGAGGACGTCAAGGCCGGCGACGAGGTGCGGGCCAGCATCGGCGCCGGCGAGTTCGGCCCGGCGCGCGTGATGCGGGTGCATCGCCGGCCCGGCGTCACGGAACTGGTCACGATCCACACGCGCGGCGGCCGCAAGATCACCTCCACGCCCGAGCACACGCATTTCGCCGGCTACGCGGTCGGCGAGGCGCCGGAGAAATACTTCGTCTACCTGATGCGCAAGCGCGGCCTCGGCTACCGGCTGGGCTTCTGCGGCTACCTGCGACCCGGGCCGGACCTGCGGCCGGTGCCGGGGTACCGCTTCCGCGGCCGGCGTGAGGGCGCCGATGCGGTGTGGGTGATCGGCAGCTACGACACACCGCAGGAGGCGCGCGTGCAGGAAATGCTGTACTCGCTGCGCTACGGGTTGCCGACGCTGCCGTTCGCCGGCGACCGCAAGCCGAAGGCCGACGAGCGGCGCGGCGGGCTGTCCGACGATCCGAAGATCGTCGCCCGCGTCTACAAGACGATCGACACCGAGACCGCCGCCAAGCGGCTGCTCGCCGACCAGCAGTTGCTGCACTCGGAGCCGCACGAGACCTTCAGCTCCGGCATCGGCAACGAAGGCGATGTGCTGCTGCACCTGGGCGCCTCCCGCGGGCGCGGCAAGCCGCAGCACCGCGCCTACGTGCGGCTGTACAAGGAGGAAATGGCGCAGAAGGTGCGCGAGGCCGGCTTCGACGTGAAGGTGGTCACCGATGGCATCGGTGGCTGGTACGTGCAGTTCTGGCGCGCCAACTATGCGATCGCGCTGCGCGAGGCCGATCGTCTGAGCAAGATCACCGGCGGCAAACTGGTGCAGAAGGTGCGCGTCGGCGACGCCACGTTGCCGTTTGCGCGCGCGGCGGCGATCCAGCCCGGCATGCAGGTGTTCCTGGCCGACGGTTCGATGGACACCGTGGAGCGCGTGGAGCGGCACGAACCGGCCTCCACCGTCGTCTACGACCTCGATATCGCGCTGGCGCACAACTTCATCGCCAATGGCATCTTCACGCACAACTCGATCTACGCCTTCCGCGGCGCGCACGTCGGCAACATGGCGGATTTCGAGCGCGAGTTCCGTGTCGCCAACGTCATCAAGCTGGAGCAGAACTACCGCTCGCACGGCCACATCCTGGATGCCGCCAACGCGCTGATCCGCCACAACGCGCGCCGGCTCGGCAAGAACCTGTGGACGGATGCGGGCGCCGGCGAGCCGGTGCGGGTCTACGAGGCCGCCAGCGACGGCCTGGAGGCCGCCTGGCTGGTCGACGAGATCCGCACGCTCGTCGCCGAGGGGTTGGCCCGGCGCGAGATCGCCGTGCTGTACCGCGCCAACGCGCAGTCGCGCGTGCTCGAGCACGCGCTGTTTTCCGCCGGCATCCCGTACCGCGTCTACGGCGGCCTGCGTTTCTTCGAGCGCGCCGAGGTCAAGCACGCGCTCGCCTACCTGCGGCTGCTCGAGAATCCGGACGACGACACCGCATTTTTGCGCGTCGTGAACTTCCCGCCGCGCGGCGTGGGCGCGCGCACGCTGGAGCAACTGGCCGACCTCGCGCGGCAGGCCGGCGTGAGCCTGCACGCGGCCGCCCCCCGCCTCGGCGGCCGCGCGGGCGCGAGTCTGGCGGCCTTCGTGCAACTGCTGCAGCAACTGCGGCGCGAGACCGCGGCGCTGCCGCTGCCGGAGATCGTCGACGCGGTGATCGACAAAAGCGGCCTGCTGGCGCATTACCGCGGCGAGAAGGAAGGCCAAGAGCGCATCGAGAACCTGCAGGAGCTCGTCAACGCCGCCGCCGCCTTCGTCGCCGAGGAGGGCTACGCGGCCGACGCGCCCGCCACCCGCGCCGAGGCTGACGCGGCGATCCCATCGCCGCTGGCGGCGTTCTTATCGCACGCGTCTCTGGAGGCGGGCGAAAACCAGGCGCAGGAAGGGCAGGACGCGGTACAGCTGATGACCGTGCATGCCGCCAAGGGACTGGAATTCCACGCCGTGTTCATCACGGGCCTGGAGGAGGGGCTGTTCCCGCACGAGAACAGCCTGACGGAGGCCGACGGGCTGGAGGAGGAGCGGCGGCTGATGTACGTGGCGATCACGCGCGCGCGGCGGCGGCTGTACCTGTCGTTCGCGCAGAGCCGCCTGCTGCACGGCCAGACGCGCTACGGCGTGCGCTCGCGCTTCCTCTCGGAGATCCCGGAGCAGCACCTGAAGTGGCTGACGCCGCGCTTTGCCGCGTACGCGGCGGCGCCCGCGCGTGAGGCGCTGACGGCGCCGGCGTTCGGCGCCGCGCGGGTGGCAAGCGCGGCGGCCAGTCACGGCTTCCGCGTCGGCCAGTCCGTGCGCCACGCGCGCTTCGGCGATGGGGTCATCATCAAGCTGGAGGGCAGCGGCGCGGACGCGCGCGCGAAGATCAACTTCGGCCCGGCCGGTGTGAAGGAGCTGCTGCTCGGGGTGGCGAAACTCGAGCCGGCTTGACGTCCCCGACGCTGGTTTAGCGCACCGACGGCACTGGCGCAGCAACGCTGCCGCCCAGGCCTTCGCTACTACCGAAGCGCTGCTGCGGGCTGCTTCGCTTGCTGTTGACGTGCGGGCAATACGGGGCTGGCGTGGTGACCTGGCGCACATGGTCCCAACGCAATCGGCTCAGCGAACACATGCTGGCGTATGCCGGCGCGGCCGGATCGCTGCTGCTGGGCGGCTAGGTGCTGAAGATCGAGCGATACATCGGGTAGAAGGTCGCCTGGATCCAGGCGATCAGCGCCAGCCCCACCGGGGCAAGCGCGATCGGCTCAGGTCGATCAAGGAGGCGCGTGCCGCAGCACTTGCGGCGGCGCTGAACGCGAAGAACCGCTCGACGCCGCGCAAACTCGGGGAACGCGCGGCGCGCTCGGGGGCGGACAGCTTTCGCGAGCGCGTCGACATGGGGGCGTTCTGCGTCGCTTTTGCCTTGCATTTATGGAGTCTCACTCCATAATTGCAAGCATGATCCCGCGCCGCCTCCTCGTCCAGCTCGATGCCGCCCTGTCCGAAGCGCCGGCGGTGGCGCTGCTCGGGCCGCGGCAGGTCGGCAAGACCACGCTGGCGCTGGAGCTGGCCAAAACACGGCCCGCGCTCTATCTGGACCTCGAATCCGAACGCGACCGCGCCAAGCTCGCCGACCCGGAGCTCTACCTTGCGCAGCATGACGACAAGCTGGTCATCCTCGACGAAATCCACCGCACCCCGGAGCTGTTCCGCAGCCTTCGGGGGCTGATCGACAAAGGCCGCGTGAGCGGCCGGGGCCGGGGGCGTTTCCTGGTCCTCGGCTCCGCGTCGATCGATTTGCTCAGGCAGTCCAGCGAATCGCTCGCGGGGCGGATTCGTTACCTGGAGCTCGGCCCGCTCGACGCCGGGGAGGTGGGCGGTGAGCGGCTCGACGCGCTCTGGCTGCGCGGCGGATTCCCCGAGAGCCTGCTCGCCGACTCCGATGCGGCCAGCCTGCGCTGGCGGCTCGATTTCATCCGCACCTACCTCGAGCGCGACATTCCTCAGCTTGGGCCGCGCATCCCGGCCGAGACGCTGCGGCGCTTCTGGACGATGCTGGCGCATCAGCAGGGCGGCTTGCTGAACGCCGCGGCGCTCGCGCGGGCGCTTTCCGTGGACGGCAAGACGGTAGCGCGTTACCTGGACCTGCTGGTGGATCTGCTGCTCGTGCGCCGCTTGACGCCTTGGCACGCCAACGTGCGCAAGCGACTGGTGAAGTCCCCCAAGGTGTACGTGCGCGACAGCGGGCTGGTGCATGCGCTGCTCGGCATCGGCGACCGCGAGGCGCTTTTGTCGCATCCGGTGGCGGGGGCAAGCTGGGAAGGACTCGCGGTCGAGTCGCTGATCGCCGCCGCGCCGGCGGGCACCGAGCCGAGCTTCTTCCGCACGGCGGCCGGGGCTGAGATCGACCTGCTGCTCAAGCTGCCCGGTAGGCGCCACCCATGGGCGGTGGAGGTGAAGCGGGGCCTCGCGCCGCGCGTCGAGCGCGGCTTTCATGCCGCGTGCGACACGGTCCGCCCGGAGCGGCGCTTCGTGGTTTATAGCGGCAGCGAACGGTTCCCGCTGGGCGACGGCGTGGAAGCCATCCCGCTTGCGGACTTAACGCGGGAGCTAGCAGCGGCATGAGCCACTTTGCCTTCCTTGCGCGCGAATGGACCGCGGTCTTGGAGTGCGCTCGAAGACCAAGTTCTGGCAAATGCTCGGGCGCGGCACGCGCCTGTGCCCGGATCTGTTCGGGCCGGGGCAGCACAAGACGTTTTTCTACGTGTTCGACTATTGCCAAAGCCTCGAATACTTCAGCCAGGACATGCCGGCCACCGGGGGGTACGTGGCCGAGCCGCTCGCCAAGCGACTGTTCGATGCGCGCCTGCGGCTCATCGCCGCGCTCGACGGCCGCCAGCCCGAACGCCCTGCCAGAGCGGTCGAGGAGGCGGCAGCGATCTACGGCGATCCGCAAACGGAGGAC
>JANWUU010000146.1 GCA_025057735.1 Burkholderiaceae bacterium | reverse complement strand
TTTTCCGCCTTCCATGTGCCGCCCTGCCCCGTGTGCGGCGGCATCGTCAAACCGGACGTCGTGTTCTTCGGCGACACCGTGCCGCCGGCGCGGGTGCTGGCGGCCTTGCAGGCGCTCGCCGCCGCCGAGGCGATGCTCGTGGTCGGCTCCTCGCTGATGGTCTACTCGGGATTTCGCTTCGCGCGCGCCGCGGCTGAGATGGGCAAGCCGATCGTCGCCATCAACCAGGGGCGCACGCGCGCCGACGCGCTGCTGGCCGACAAGATCGAGGCGCCCTGCGCGCAGGTGCTTGCCGGTGTGGCGCTCACCGCTCCGCCAGCGCCGGATCGCGCAGCACGGCCTTGACCACCGACCACTGCCGGCGCGATATCGGCAGGCGCTCGGGCAGTTCCTTCAGCAGCACCTCCCAATGGCCGTCGGCGCCGGCCTCGCTGCCGGCACCCGCGCGCACGCGCTGGAAGCCATGGATCGACTTGCGCGCCACCAGGGCGTTGCGATGGATGCGCACGAAACGCTCGCCGAATTCCGACTCCAGCGAGGACAGCGACTCCTCCGTCAAGTACTCGCGCTGGGCGGTGCGGATCGTGACGTACTTCAGCTCCGCGCGCAGGTAGACGATCTCCTCCACCGGCACCAGGATCATGCGGCCGCGCTCCGAGACCGTCAGATGCGTACGTGCGCTCGCCAGCGCGCGCGCCACTTCCTCCAGCTTCGGCTCGTGCGGCCGCAGCCGTTGCGCGCGGGTGAGCGCCGCCACCAGCCGCTCCAGCCGCACCGGCTTCAGCAGGTAGTCGAGCGCCTGCACCTCGAACGCCTCGAGCGCGTGCTCGTCGTACGCGGTGACGAAGACAACCGCCGGCGGCAGCGGGCGCGCGGCCAGGTGGCGCGCCGCTTCGAGCCCCGGCATGCCCGGCATCTGGATGTCCAGCAGCACCACGTCCGGCGCCAGCCGCTCCGCCGCCTCGATGGCCGCCGGACCACTGTCGGCCACGCCGGCCACCGTCAGCGGCACCTGCGCGGCCGCGTCCGCCAGCAGCTGCTGCAGCCGCGTGCGCGCCAGCGGTTCGTCGTCGACGATCAGGATCTTCAGCATCAGCCTTTCGCCTCCACCGGCAACGTCAGCGTCAGTTCGAAGCGGCCTGCCCGCTGGCGCGTCTCCAGCCGCGCCTCCAGGTCGTACAGCAGCGCCAGCCGCGCCCGGATGTTGGCCAGCCCGATCTGGTTGCCCTCGCGCTGCATCGGCTCGCGCGCGATCGGGTTGGCGATGAACACCTCCAGATGGAAGCCGTGCTGCCGCACGCGCACCGTGATCTCACAGTCGCCCGCCACCCGCTCCGCTCCGTAGCGGACCGCGTTCTCAAGGAGCGGCTGCAGCAGCAGCTGCGGCACGCGCGCGCGCGGATGCACGGCGCCGATCTGCCAGTCCACGCGCAGGCGTTCGCCGAGCCGCGTCTGCTCGATCTCCACATATCGGCGGCACAGGTCCAGTTCTTGAGCGAACGGCACCAGCTTGCGCACGTCGCCCATCACCGCCCGCAGCAGTTCCGCGAGCGACTCCAGCATCCGCTCCGCGCGCGGTGGATCCGTGCGCACCACCGCCAGCGCCGCGTTCAGGGCGTTGAAGAAAAAATGCGGGCGGATGCGCGATTGCAGCGCCTGCAGCTTGGCCTCGGTCACGGCCGGCGAGAAAGCCCGCTCGCGCAGCTCCAGGTAATGCTGCACGGCAGCGCCGCCGACGAAGGCGAGCGCCGCCCAGGCAAGCACCGTCTCCGGCGGCGTGGAGCCGGCAAGCGGCGCGAACAGCTCGGCCAGCGCTAGGGTCAGCAGCGCCGGGATCGTCCAGGCCAGCAGCCGTTGCCACGCAGCGGCCAGCGGCAGCGCCGCCCGTCGCAGCGCACACCAGGCGAGCAGCGTCGCGAGCAGCACCGGTTCGACCAGCGCGGCGGCGGAAAGAAAGGCCGCCAGATGATCACCGCCCGCCGTCGCCAGCGTGACGACCGCCAGCGCGAGGTTGCTGCCCACCGCCACGCGCAGCAGCGTGCCCATGTTGCAGCCATCCGGCAGGACGTGGCGCACCGGAGCCGCGCCGGACTCGCCCCGGCCCGAGGTCGCGTTGGCGGCGGATGCAGGCTTGGTCACTGAGTAGACTTGCGGCCCCCGTTCGAGCGTGCCGCATTATGTCAGCCGACCCGCCCGCCTCTCCCCTCGAAAAGAAGCACGAGGCCTGGTCAGGCCGCTTTGCCGAGCCGGTGGCGGAGTTCGTGCTGCGCTATACCGCGAGCGTCGGCTTCGACCGGCGACTGGCGCTGGCCGACATCGAGGGCTCGCTCGCGCACGCGGCGATGCTGGCAAAAATCGGCGTCCTGTCGGCACAGGACCT
>JANWUU010000141.1 GCA_025057735.1 Burkholderiaceae bacterium | reverse complement strand
TCTCCGGTGCTGGCTGGAGAGCAGCCCTTCGAGGACATCGTCATCCATCCGCGCGACTGGTACGCGCAGCACGGCATCCGGCTGTACACCGGCTGTCCGGTGGTGCGCATCGACCGCGCGCGGCGGGTCGTGATCGCGCAGGACGGCGGCGAGGCGCCCTATGACCGCCTGCTGCTTGCCACCGGCTCCGAGCCGGTGATCCTGCCGATCCCCGGCGCGCGCCTGCCCGGCGTGCTGACGTATCGCGACATCGCCGACACCGAGGCGATGATCGAGGCAGCGCGCCGCTTTCGCCAGGCGGTCGTGATCGGCGGCGGGCTGCTTGGGCTGGAGGCGGCCAACGGCCTGCGCGCGCGCGGCATGGAAGTGACGGTGGTGCATCTGCTGCCGCACTTAATGGAGCGGCAGCTGGATGCGACCGCAGCCCGCATGCTGCAGCAGTCGCTCGAGCGGCGTGGCATCCGCTTTCTGCTACCGAAGAAAACGGCCGCGCTGATCGCCGGCGACGGCGGCCGCGTCGGCGCGCTGCGTTTCGAGGACGGCGGGACGCTGCCCGCAGAGCTGGTGGTGATGGCCGTCGGCATCCGCCCCAACACGGCGCTGGCGCAGGCCGCTGGCTTGCACTGCCAGCGCGGCATCGTGGTCGACGACACGATGCAGACGTACGATCCCCGCATCTATGCGGTCGGCGAATGCGTTTCGCACCGCGGCACGAGCTACGGGTTGGTCGCGCCGCTGTACGAGCAGGCCAAGGTGGCGGCCAATCATCTGGCCCGCGTCGGCATCGGTCGCTACGTCGGCTCGGTGGTCGCGACCAAGCTGAAGGTGACCGGCATCGACCTCTTCTCGGCCGGCGATTTCGCCGGCGGCGATGGGTGCGAGGAGATCGTGCTGTCCGACCCCGGCGCGGGCGTCTACAAGAAGCTGGTGATCCGCGACGACCGCCTGGTCGGTGCCTGCCTGTACGGCGACACGGTCGATGCCTCCTGGTATTTGCGGCTGATGCGCGAGGGCCGGCCGATCGCGGACATTCGCGAGCACCTCATGTTTGGCGAGACCAACCTCGGCGACACCGGCCACCAAGGTAAGAGCCGCGCACGGACGCTTGCCGACGCTGACGAGGTGTGCGGCTGCAACGGCGTCACCAAGGGCGCGATCGTCGCCGCGATCCGCGCGCAGAAACTGACCACGCTGGAGGAAGTGCGTCGCTGCACGAAGGCGAGTTCATCCTGCGGCTCCTGCACCGGGCTGGTCGAGCAGATCCTGATCGCCACCGCGGGCGCCGACTATTCGCCGGCGCCGAAGGCCAAGCCGATGTGCGGCTGCACCGACCACACGCACGCCGAGGTGCGGCAGGCGATCCGCGAGCTGCAGCTGCTGACCATCCCGCAGGTGTTCGCGCGGCTGAACTGGCGTACCCCGAACGGTTGCGCCTCCTGCCGGCCGGCAATCAACTACTACCTGATCTCCACCTGGCCAAAGCGGGCCGTCGACGACCCGCAGTCGCGCTTCATCAACGAGCGCGCGCACGCCAACATCCAGAAAGATGGCACCTTTTCCGTTGTGCCGCGTATGTGGGGCGGCGAGACGAGCGCGGCCGAACTGCGCCGCATCGCCGACGTGGTCGAGAAATACCGCATTCCGACCGTCAAGATCACCGGCGGCCAACGCATCGACCTGCTCGGTGTGAAAAAGGAGGATCTGCCGTCGGTGTGGCGCGACCTCGGCATGCCCTCCGGCCATGCGTATGCGAAGGCGCTGCGCACCGTGAAGACCTGTGTCGGGGCGGAATGGTGCCGCTTCGGCACGCAGGACTCGACCGCGATGGGCAAGGCGCTGGAGCGGGCCCTGTGGCGCATGTATGCGCCGCATAAGGTGAAGCTGGCGGTTTCCGGTTGCCCGCGCAACTGCGCCGAAGCCGGTATCAAGGACGTCGGCGTCATCGGCGTGGAATCCGGCTGGGAGATCTATGTGGCCGGCAACGGCGGCATCAAAACCGAGGTCGCCCAGTTTCTGGTGAAAGTCAGGACGCCGGAGGAGGTGCTGGAGTACGCGGGCGCGTTCCTGCAGTTGTATCGCGAAGAGGGGTGGTATCTGGAGCGCACCGTGCACTTCGTGCAGCGCGTCGGCCTCGATTACGTGAAGCGGCGCATCCTCGACGATGCAGAAAACCGCAAAGCGCTGTGGGAGCGGTTGCAGTTTTCGCTCGCCGACGAGCCTGATCCCTGGCACGAGCCGCAGCGCGCTGGCGTAGATCTGCGGCAGTTTGCGCCATTGCAACCGGCGCCGGTCGCGCCGGCAGTGGAGGTCGACCCATGAACGAGGCGGTGCACGAATGGGTCGAGGTCTGTGGTCTGGACGATCTGCCGGTGCTGGGCGCGCGCGTGCTGCGGCGGGGCTCGGAGGTGGCGGATATTGCGTTATTTCGCACCGCTGATGGGCGCGTGCATGCGCTAGAGGACCGCTGCCCGCACCGCGGCGGGCCGCTGTCACAGGGTATCGTCGCTGGCGGGCGTGTCACTTGTCCGCTACACGGCTGGACAATCGAGCTTGACACCGGCGCCGCGGTGGCGCCCGATGTGGGCACAACGCGCCGCTTTGCGGTGCGCGTCGAGCAGGGGCGTGTGCTGCTGGAGGCTGCAGCCTTCGACCTTGCCTGCGCTGCGCCGAAGCCGCCGCCATGCCCGCTGTCGCAGGGACGGGTACCGCGCACTTCATTCGATATTAGTGGTTGACCGCGCATGGCGGAAGTTCGCTCCACTTGCCCGTATTGCGGCGTCGGCTGCGGCGTGATCATCGAGGTGCAAGAGGGCGCGATCGTGGGCGTGCGCGGCGATCCTGCGCATCCGGCCAACTTCGGCCGGCTGTGCACGAAAGGCTCGACGCTGCATTTGACGGCCACAGCAACTGTGGCCGCGCAGGTGCGGGCGCTCGCACCCGAGCTGCGGTGCGCCCGCGGCGCGCCGCGCCAGGGTACCGACTGGGATACGGCCCTTGAGTACGTGGCGGCCCGCATCGCCGACTGTGTGGCTCAGCACGGCCCTGACAGCATCGGCTTCTACGTCTCTGGCCAGCTGCTTACCGAAGACTATTACGTGTTCAACAAGCTGGCCCGCGCGCTGATCGGCACCAACAATATCGACTCCAACTCGCGCCTGTGCATGTCCAGTGCGGTGGCTGGCTACAAGGCCACGCTGGGCGCGGATGCGGTGCCGACCTGCTATCAGGACATCGAATGCGCCGATCTGTTCGTCTTTGCTGGCAGCAACGCCGCGTATGCGCATCCGGTGCTGTTTGCGCGTGTGCTGGAGGCGCGCCGCCGCCAGCCGCAGGCGCGCATGATCGTCATCGATCCGCGCCACACTGACACCGCGGCTGCTGCCGACCTGCATCTGCCGATCCTGCCTGGCACCGATGTGGCGCTGTTCCACGGGCTGCTGCATCTGCTGCTGTGGGACGGGATGGTCGATACCGATTTCATCGGCAGGCACACCGAGGGGTTCGCGGCGCTCAAGGCGCTCGTGCGCGATTACACGCCGGCGCTGGTGGCGCAGATCTGCGGCATCCGGGTCGAGGACCTCGTGCGCGCCGCGCAGTGGTGGGGCCAGGCGCGCGCGGTCCTGTCGTTCTACTGCCAGGGGTTGAACCAGTCTGCTGCGGGCACCGACAAGAACGCGGCCCTAATTAACCTGCATCTGGCCACCGGCCAGATCGGCCGTCCCGGCGCCGGCCCGTTTTCGCTCACCGGCCAGCCCAACGCCATGGGCGGGCGCGAGGTGGGCGCGATGGCTAACCTGCTGCCGGGCCATCGCGATCCGGGCAACGAGCAGGAGCGCGCAGAACTGGCGCAGGTGTGGTGCATCCCGCGCCTTCCCGCCGCAGCCGGCAAGACAGCGGTGGAAATGTTCGAGGCCGCCGCGCGCGGCGAGATTCGCATCCTGTGGATCGCCTGCACGAATCCGGCGCAGTCCTTGCCGAATCAAAAGCGCGTGCGGCAGGCACTGCAGGCGGCCGAGCTCGTGATCGTGCAGGAGGCCTACCGCAGCACAGCCACCGCCCGATTTGCCGATGTGTTGCTGCCGGCGGCCACCTGGGGCGAAAAAGACGGCACCGTCACTAACTCCGAGCGGCGCATCGCGCGCGTGCGCCGCGCCGTCTCGCCGCCTGGTGCGGCCCGCCCCGACTGGGAGATTGTCGTAGAGGTCGCGCGCCGGCTGGAGAAGCGGATGCGGCCCGGTGAGCCGACGCTGTTTCCGTTTCAGCGCGCCGAAGAGATCTGGCAGGAGCACCGTGAGACGACGCGCGGCCGCGATCTGGATATCTGCGGCCTCTCATGGGAGATCTTGGAGCGCGACGGACCGCAGCAATGGCCTTATCCTCAGGGCGCCACCGCTGGCACCGCGCGGCTGTACACGACAGGCCGTTTCGCGACCGCAGACGGAAAAGCGCACTTTGTCGCCGCGCCGTACCGACCCGTCGCGGAGGAGGCCGACGCGCGCTACCCGCTGCGCCTGATCACCGGCCGGCTGCGCGATCAGTGGCATGGCGGCAGCCGCACCGGCACCGTCGGCCGCCTGTTCGGACACGCGCCCGAGCCTTCCATTGAGCTTAATTCCGCGGAACTGGCGCGCCGGCAACTTGCGCCTGGCGACCTGCTGCAGATCAGTTCGCGGCGCGGCACGCTGCTGCTGCCCGCGGCTGCCAACGACGCGGTGCCGATGGGACAGGCTTTCGTCGCAATGCACTGGGGGCCGGAGTTCGTCGGCGGCGCGGCAGCTGAACCGGCGCAAGGCGTCAATGCCGTCACGCTGGAGGCGCTCGACCCGGTGAGCCGCCAGCCGGAGCTCAAACACGCGGCGGTGCGCGTTCAGCGGGCAGCGCTTCCCTGGCGTTACGTCGCCTTCGCCCGGGTCACCGCCGAGCGGCAGCTTGCGCTGCAGCTTGCCCTGCGCGATTACTTTCCCGCGTTTGGCTATGCCTGCTGCGTGCCGTTCGGGCGCGACGCCGCCGAGGCGGGGCTGCTGTTTCGGGGCGCGGCGGCAGCGGCGGTGCCGCAGTCCGTGCTTATGGCTATCGAGGCCGCGCTCGGCCTGACGGCGGAAGCCGCTGCGTTTGAAGATGTGCGTCGCGGCGTACGCCGCCGGCTGCGGGTCGAGGACGGCTGCCTCACTGGCGTGGCGCTCGCCGGGCCCGCGGCCAGCCTCGCGGATGAGCCGGCATTGCGCGCGCTGCTCGGCGAGCGCCTGCCGGTGCCCGCACACCGGCTGCTGCAGCCAGGCGGCCACTGGCGCGCGCCGCGCGCCCCGCGCGGGCGCATCGTCTGCAACTGCTTCGATGTGGCCGAGGCCGAC
>JANWUU010000117.1 GCA_025057735.1 Burkholderiaceae bacterium | reverse complement strand
GTGCTGCCGGTACAGCGCGCCGAGCGCCTCCTCGGGCAAGACGCTCGCCGGGAACATGCCCTCGCCTGCGGCGATGCCGCACCAGCGCTGCGTGAACCGCAGCGTGTCGCTGCCACGCCGGTATTCGCCGCGCAGCCACGTATCCGGCTGCGTGCCGCGCCAGATCGCAGACCAGCCGTCGGCCCCGGCGCGGAAACCGGCGTCATCGCGCACGCCGAAAAGCAGATAGCTCGGCAGATCGTCCGCCCGGTACACGCGGCGCACGTCGAGGGCCCGCAACGGCGGCCCGCTACGCGGCGGCAGGTGGTGGACGAGGGCCACGGCCGCGTCGGCAGCGGGCACGGCGCAATCGGGGTCGTACGGCGCACGCGGACGGCCTTGCGCCCCCGCCGGCGGCCAAGGCGGGCAGATCCTGGGCGTGCCGTGCTTGTTCATCTAGCGGGCTCCTCTCCGCGGCTCTCAAGGATTCGGAACCGGCGCGCCGGGGGGATCGGGGGATTCGCGCTGGCGGTGCGGCGCGGCGTCCCGCGCGGCTGCCGGCGGCTCCCAGCCCAGCGCGTTGAGCAGATCCACCACGCGCTGTGCGACGCGCCAGACCGCTGGCTCGGGCGCGGTGTTGGCGCAGCCCGAGAACGGCCCGAGTTGCCAGCCGTGTTCGTGCATCGCGCACATCGTGGCGAGCGGGCGGGCGCGTCCGGCGCGCCGGATGGAAAAGATCAACGCCTGGCCGCGCGCACAGTCCTCCACGAAGGTGCGCGCGCAGTGGCGCATCCTCAGGCCTTCGTCCCACAGCGCGCCCGGGGTGTGCAGCGCGACCACCGTGTGGTTGCCGATGTCCAGGCGGTCGAACGGCACCGGCCAGCGGTCCGCCTTCTGCTGCGCCAGAAACAGCGCGCGTTCGCACCACTGCAGCGCGCGCCGCTCGAACCACCGCCACGGCGCGCGCCGCAGATGCGGATGCCTGGCGGCCGCCTCGTCCTCCACCAGCCAGCCGAGTACCTCGTGCAGGTGCGCCTGCATGGCGGCGCACTGCCGCGCGTCGGCCCGCTGCGCGAGCTGCGCCAAGCGGCGCAGCGGCGTCTGCAGCGGCTCGACCGCAGGGCGGTAACGCAGCCTGCGCTGGCGGTGGTTGCCGAACTGGTGCAGCACCGTGCGCACGAACCAGAAGGGCGGCCGCCCCGCCGGCGACAGCAGCTCGACGATCCACAGCAGGTCGAGCACGGACCACGGCGAGCCGTGCTTGTAGAACTCGTCGAGGAGTTTCAGCAGCCGCGTGCCGCCGTGATGCAGCAGGCGCCAGGTGGCCTCCGACAGTCCCAGGTCGCGCAGGTAGGCGCGTAGCCGCTGGGCCGGTTCGCCCCGTGCCGGCAGCTGCGCCCGCAGACGCGCAAACAGCGGCAGCAGGGCCGGCGCCTCGCGGGCGAGCTTTTCGTAGTCGGCCCGATGCGCCACGACTTCGTTGTAGGCGGAAACCGGCAGGGTGGCTGCCGGGCCGGAGGCGAAGAGAATCCGGCGCGCGATGGCCAGCAGCTGCGGGTCGAGCGCAAGCGCCTCGGCGATGCGCCGGTGCATGCCGGCGAGATCGGCATCGCGCCGCAGGCGGGCGCGGAAGCGGACGAAGACCCAGTCGGCGAAAGGGCGCACGCGGCGATCGTTGCCGAGCCGCTCGCGCAGGCGCGCCTCGAAGGCGGCGCGGAACGCATCCAGCCACGCCCAGCCGGGCGGCAGCCCGAGCAGGCCGACGTCCTGCGGCGGCACCTCGAGCCAGCGCGGCGCTGGCCGCAATTGCCAGCGCACCGGCGCGAGCGTGGCATCGCGCCGGATCTGCAACGCGAACGGCCCGAGCACCTGCACCCACCGGGTGCCGTCGCACTGCGCGATCCGCACGGGATCGGCGACGCGCTGGCGGATGAGGTTCAGCCAGGCCGAAACCTCATGCGGGCTGCACAGCCCGCGCAAGCGCTTCGGCGGCGAGTCGGCGAGGTACCAGGGATGCCGGCTGCGGTCGTTGATGGCGCGCGAGAGCGCCTGGGCATCGATGGCCGGCGCGGGGAAGGGCACTTCCAGGTTCATGCTCTATCCGTCGTGTCGGTGCGGGCCGGCTCCGCCGAGGACGGCCGCGCTTTAGCTGCATTTGTCAGTCGCCCGCAAGCAGCGGAGCAAATCGGCGACTGGACCGGGCGTCGCGACGGGCACCGCGCCGCCGACCGCGCGGCGCTCGCGCGGAGCAACGTCTTGGCGGTGCGTCGTCAGGGCGCCCGGCCCGGTTGACGGATCGATTTATACGGAGCGCGGGGCTCAACCGATGAGCCTGGCCGCGCGGGCGGTGCTCCGCCGTCGGCGCGGCATCAGGCGGCGCCGCCCGGCGCGCGGGCGCGCAGGGCGCGCACGCCCTGCTCGAGGCGCTCGGCCGCCTCCCGCTCGCGCTGCAGCGCGCGCAGCGTGTTCTGCGCCTCCTGGACCGTGAAATCCAGCCGCGCGAGTTTCTCGCCGACCTCGTCGACGGCCGCGCGCTGGGCGCCGATCAGTTCCAGATTGACGCGGATGTCCTCGACCAGGCGCGCGACCCCGTCGGCGTGCGCGCGGACCTCCTCGACCGCGCGCCGGCGCGCCTCCACCTGCGCGATCTTCGCATCGGCCTCGCCCAGGCGGGCCAGCAGGTCGTCGACGCGCGTGCGCAGCTCGGCGAGCTCGCCGCGGTGCTCGCTGACGTGCTGCAGGTCGGCGCGGCTGCGCGCGGCGACCTGCCGGATCGCGTCCACCTCGGCCTTGACCGCCTGCACGACGCGCTCGCGGTCCGCCAGCGACTGCACGAGGCGCTCCACCGCGTCGGCCGTGCGGCCGAGCTCGCTCAAGCGCCGTTCCAGCGCGGCCGCCTGCTCGGCGCCCTGCGCCAGCGCGGCCATCCGCTCGCCGAGCTGATCGGCCAGCGCGCGGGCGCGCGCCAACTGCTCGTCGGCCGCGCCGGTCTGGGCGATGGCCTCCATCTGCGCGGCGCGCACGCGCGCCAGTTCCGCCAGCAG
>JANWUU010000059.1 GCA_025057735.1 Burkholderiaceae bacterium | reverse complement strand
CCGTCGGGCAGCGGCCCGTGATCGCGCAGGCCGTGGCGCCGCGCGAAGGCACGGTGCGCCTCGCCCAAACGCCGCGCGCCGCCGACCAGCCCGTGCGCGATGTGCAACGGGCTGCGGTGCGCGAGCGTGAGGTGATCCTCGAAGCAGACGATGCGCTGCGGCTCGTGCAGCCGCAGGGTCTCGCCGAAGACCTGCGCCAGCAGGTGCGCGGCCATGCCGGTGTAGTACTCGTGGATGAAGCGCCAGTCCGGGCGCACCAGCCCTTCGCCGGCGCGATGGCGGTCGACGATCTTCTCGAACAGTGTGCGCGGCGCGTTGGCGGCGCCGTCTGCGCCATGCTGCGCGCAGGCCTCAGCCCGCCAGCGCAGCAGGCCGCCGGCACGCACAATCGCCGCCGCCTGCGGCGGGCGGCCGGCGAGCAAATCGTCCAGCGCGACCGATTCCCCCCGCTGCAGTCTTTCCGGCAGGGACAGGTCGGTGCTGGTCAGCAGTCCCAAATTGTCGGCGTTGTCGCGATAGATGCGCTCGAAGCTCTCGGCTACCACCAGCCGGATGCCGGCGGCGATCTCCGCCAGCGGCGCATGCTCCCGCGAGCTGCCCTTGCCATAACGCTTGCCGGCGACCAGCACGCCGATGCCGGCGGCGCTCAACGCACCGACGCCGATCGGCCGTTGCCCGCCGGCGGTCAGGCCCGTATGCGCGTAGCGACCCAGCGCGGCGTCGAAATGCACCATCGCCGCCAGCGGCGCGATCTCGTCGGTGCTGACATCGTCGCGTAGCGGCCCGGCCTGCGCGCGCGTCAGGTCCTGCCCGGCAAGTTGCGCGCGGATGCGCTCGGGATCGGTCGCCAGCCACAGCACGCGACCGCAAGCGGAAAGCGCGCTCACTGCGCCTCGACGCCGGCTTTCTTGACTAGCGCCGCGTATTTGGCCAGTTCGCTGCGGAAGAACGCGGCGGCACGCTCGGGCGGCTGAATGTCGATCACGTTGCCCTGCTTGGCCATCGCGTCTTTCACCGCAGGATCGTTGAACGCCTGCACGACCGCCGCGTGCACGCGTTGCACCTCGGCAGCCGGCAGCCCCTTCGGCCCGATCACGGCAAACCACGCTTCGACGACATAGCCGGGCAGCCCCTGCTCGACGAAAGTCGGGATCTCGGGTGCCGCCGGCACGCGCTGCGCGGTGGCCACCCCGATCGCCTTCAGCGCGCCGGTCTTCAGATGCTGCTGCACGCTCGGCAGCGCGGCGGTGGCGAATTCGACCTGTCCGCCGATCACGTCGGTCAGCATCGGTCCTACGCCCTTGTACGGGATATGGCGCGCGCCGACGCCGGCCTCGTCGAGGAACATCGCGGTGGCCAGATGCAGGATCGTGCCGTTGCCGCCCGAGGCGTAGTTGGCCTCGCCCTTGCGCTCCTTCAGCCAGGCGATCAGTTCGCGGGCATTGTTGGCCGGCACCTTCGGATTGACCACCAACACGACCGGCGTGTAGCCGACCACGGCGATCGGCGTGAAATCGCCGGGCATGTCGAATGGCAGGCTCTTGAGCACGCTGGGAAAGATCACGACGTTGTTCGACACCACGCTCAGCGTCGATCCATCGGGCGCGGCGCGCGCCAGCGTCTGCAAGCCGACCACACCGCCGGCGCCGGGCTGGTTTTCGACGACCACCGGCCTGCCGAGCGCTTTCGCCAGCGCCGGTTGCACGGTGCGCGTGATCAGATCGACGCCCGAGCCGGCCGCATTTGGCAGCACGAAACGGATCGGCTTGTCGCCCTGAGCACGCGCCGGGCCGGCGAGGAGGGCGGTGGCCAGCGCCGCGACGGCCGCTGACAGGAGGGCGCGCCGGGGCAGGGCGCGGCGATTGCGGTTGTACAGGCTCATCGATCGTCTCCTTGCGCGCGGTTCAGGCCACGATGGCCCGATGCAGAAAATCCGCGATCTGCGCATCACCATACCCCAAGCCGGCGAGCAGCTCGCGCGTGTGCGCGCCGCGCCGCGGCGGCGACAGGCGCACGCCGGGCCGCGTACGGTCGAATGCCAGCGGCAGCAGCGGCGTCTGCACGGTCTGACCCGCGCGCTCGCCGTCGGGCAGCGCGATGTCCGCCAGGCCGCCGGTCGCTTGCAGGTGCGGATCGTCGAACAGGTCTTCGGGTCGTCGGATCGGTGCGAACGGAAGTCCGGCGCGCTCGAAGCGAGCGGCCAGTTCGGCGGCGCCGAAGCCGGCCAGCCGCTTGCGCAGCGCGGCGAGCAGCCACGGGCGGGCGCGCACGCGGTCGTTGTTGCTGGCCAGACGCGGATCCGCCTTCAGGTCGGCGAAGCCGAGGATGTCGCAGAAGGTCTGCCACTGCGCGTCGCTCACCGCGGCCAGAAAGATCTGCTCGCCGTCCTTGACGGTGAACACGTCGTAGACGGCCCACGGGCTTTCGCGCGCCGGCATCGGCCGCGGCGCGATGCCCGTCACCGCGTACTGCAGCATGTGCTGCCCGACCAAAAACACATTGTTCTCGAACAATCCGCTGTGCACGAGCGTGCCGCGGCCGGTGGCCGCGCGCCGGATCAGTGCCGCCAGCACGCCGAGGGCGCCGAACAGGCCGCCCATGATGTCATTGACGCTCGCCCCCGCGCGCAGCGGATCCCCGGGACGGCCGGTCATGTAAGCGAGTCCGCCCATCATCTGAACCACTTCGTCGAGCGCGGTGCGATGCTCATACGGGCCGGGCAGAAAACCTTTCAGGCTCACATAGATCAGCCGTTCGTTGCGCGCCGCGAGACTTTCGTAATCCAGGCCGTACTTGACCAGCGCGCCGGGGCGAAAGTTTTCGATCACGACATCGGCGCTCGCGGCGAGCTTGTGCGCGATCTCGGCGCCGTCGCTGCGCTGCAGATCGACGGCGATGCTCTTCTTGTTCCGGTTGAACATCGGAAAGAAGCCCGCCCCGGCGCCGAGCAGCCGACGCGTGCCCTCGCCCTCGATCGGCTCGACCTTGACGACCTCCGCTCCCAGGTCGCCGAGCACCATGCCGCAGGTGGGCCCCATCACCATATGCGTGAACTCGACCACGCGCACGCCCGCCAGCGGCTGCGGTGCGACTGCGGTTGGCGCAGTCTTCATGCGGCTCGCTCCATCGTCTTGGGCAGCCCGGCGCGCGCGATCGCACCGTACAGCGGCGCGCCGTCGAGCCACCGCGAAACGCGCGCACGCAATGCCAGCAGCGCGGGCAGGTCGATGCCGGTGCCGACGCCCATGCGGGCGAACAGGAACGCGACGTCTTCCGTGGCAACGTTGCCGCTCGCGCCGGGCGCGTGCGGGCAGCCGCCGATGCCGCCGATGCTGGCGTCGAAGCGCCGCACGCCGACCTCCCAGGCCGCATAGACGTTGGCGAGTCCGAGCCCGCGCGTGTCGTGGAAGTGGCCGCAGACAAGCCGGCCCCCGACGCGCGCGAACGCGCGCTCGAACAGGCGGCGCACCGCGAGCGGATCGGCATAGCCGACGGTGTCGGCCAGTCCGACGGTGTCCGCCCCGGCGTCAAGTGCCGCTTCGAGCAGCCGCAGCACCTCGTCGGCTGCGACCTCACCCTGGATCGTGCAGCCGAACGCGGTGCTGATGCCGACCTCGATTTCGCATCGGCTGGCGGCCGCGTCGCGCGCGGCGCGGATGCGCCCGATCTCGGCTACGACCTCATCCGGCGTCTTGCGCAGGTTGGCGAGCGAGTGCGCGCGGCTCGCCGACAGCGGCAGCAGCATCACGTCGGCTCCGGCATCGAGCGCGGCCTGCGCGCCCTTCAGGTTGGGCACCAGCACCGAGGTCGTAAGCCCCGGCAGCATGCGCGCGGCGGCGACCAGCTCCGCGGTGTCCGCCAACTGCGGCAGCAGCCGCGCCGGGACGAAGGAGCCGACCTCGATTTCGCGTACGCCGGCGGCGTGCAGCGCGCGCAGCCATTCGATCTTGGTGTCGGTGGGCACGACGCGGGCCAGTGCCTGCAGTCCGTCGCGCAGGCCCACTTCGCGAATGCTGACAGGAGCGGGCATCAAAGGGTCGTGTTCGCCAAGTTGACGGCGCGCACTTTATGCGTTGTCCGCGGCGGCTGCGCTGATCCTTTTTCAAAGCACGATTTCAATTTCGGAAAGGCTGCGGCAGGATATGCCGCATGCCGAATCGTCCGGTCGATCCGCGCAGCCTGCGGTACTTCGTCGCCATCTGCGAGGAAGGCTCGCTCGCGCGCGCCGCCGAACGCGAAGCGCTGGTGACCTCGGCGCTGTCGAAACGGCTGGCCGCGCTCGAGTCCGAGCTCGGTGTGCGGCTGCTGCAGCGCGGTCGGCGCGGGGTCGAGCCCACCGCCGCCGGCGAGGCACTGCTGATGCGGGCGCGCGAGGTGCTGGCGGCGCTGGATCGAGTGCGCGCCGAAGTGGGCGCGTTCGCCCGCGGCGTCCAAGGCAGCGTGCGCGTGCTGGCCAGTCCCTCCGTGCTGGCCGAACGGCTACCCGAGGACATCGTGCGCTTCCTGCGCGCTCATCCGGGTTTCACGGTGAGCCTGGACGAGCGCAACAGCGCGGACATCGTGCGCAGCCTGCGTGAAGGCTTGGCCGACGTCGGCGTGTTATGGGACGCGGTGGATCTGACCGGCGTGCATGTCGTGCCGTATCGATCCGACCAACTCTGCGTCGCAGTTGCCGCCTCGCACCCGCTGGCGCGCCGCAAGCGGGTGTCGTTCCCCGAGGTGTTGCCGCAGATCACGATCGGTGTCGCCCCCGGCGGGCTGATGGATCAATTGCTGCGGCGGCAGGCGGCGCTGCTGTCGCGCACGCTGTCGTATCGCGTGCAGGTCTCGTCGATGGACGCGGCAGCGCGACTGGTCGCCGCCGGCCTGGGCGTCGCCATCCTGCCGCGCGAAGCGGTCGCGCCGAACCCGAGCCGCGCCCAGCTGCGGACGGTGCCGCTCGCCGAACCCTGGGCGCTGCGGCGCTTCGTCGTCGCGCGCCGGCCGCAGGCGCTGCAATCGGTCGGCGCGCGCCTGCTCGGCGACTTCTTGCGCGCGCAAGCCGCGGCGCACCCGGGTTGAGCCGCGCGCTAGCGCGCCGGCTGCCTCGTCAGCGCAGCAACCCGGCGGCAAGCGCCAGCCTACCGCGCCAGCGCACGCTCGCCAGCGGGCGAGAATCCGATCGCCGCGACGATGCGCTGTACCGCACCTCGCGGTCATCGTGGTCGACACGCACACGCCCGTGCTCGACGATCCCGAGGCACAGCGGTCGAAGCTCGATTGCAGGATCCGCCCGCCGCGCCCGTCACAGCAGAAAAGCCGCCAGGTTCAGCGTCGAGCGGCGGCCGATGTGGGTGAAGTTGCGCGCCAGCCATTCGTCGGCGGCGCTGCGTCCGATGCCGTGCAAGCGGCGCAGGAAAGCCCACGCGGTATTCATCTTCGTGCCCACGCCGAGCCGCGCCCTCTCCGCGTCGGCGGCGATGCGGCGCATGCGCAGCGCCTCGATCGGCGCGAACAGCGGCGCGCGGCCGCAGGTCGGCGGTGCGCCTTCTTCGCGCAGCAGTTGCTGGATCAATGCGAGCGCGCGCAGCTCCTTGACCGGGCTACTGTTGAACGTGATCGCGTTCAGGCGGTCGAGCACGCCCCAGGTGAAACCGCCGTGCGGCTGCCGCGCCTTGAAGCGCCAGTTCGACGTGCGTGACGCGTTTCCCGCGGTCGCCGCTGCGTGCGAGGTTGCGCCGCTTGTGTCTGCGCTTTGCCCCATGCCCACCCTAAAGCGGTGGCGATCGCCGCGCCGGCGCGGCGCGGCGTCAGGCGCTCGCGCCGCCGCGCACCAGCAGCACGTCGCAGGGTGCGGCCTGCAGCACGTGCAGGCTCACGCTGCCCAGGTAGGCGCTCGCCAGCTCCGATTTGCCGGCGGCACCGACCGCGACCAAATCGGCGCCGAGGGCTGCGATCCAGTCGTCGATGACGCGCGGCGGGTAGCCGTGCCGCACGTGCGGCACCACACCGGCGCCCGGAAAATGCGCGTCCTGGATGAACTCGGCCAGCGCGGTGCGCAGCCGCGCA
>JANWUU010000398.1 GCA_025057735.1 Burkholderiaceae bacterium | reverse complement strand
GGCGTCGCACTGCTCGCCTTCGGCACGCCGCTCGCGGTGGCCGAGCGCGTGGCGGCGCGCATCGATGCGACGGTGGCGGACATGCGCTTCGTCAAGCCGCTGGACGAGGCGCTGCTCGCGGACCTGGCGGCCGCACACCGCCTGCTGGTGACCTTGGAGGAGAACGCCGTCGGCGGCGCCGGTGCGGCCGTGCTCGAGTCGCTCGCGGCGCAGCGGCTGGCGGTGGAGACGCTCGCACTGGCGTTGCCGGATCGGCCCCTGGAGCACGGCACGCGCGACGAAGTGTTGCAGGCGGCCGGGCTGGACGAAGCATCCGTGCTGGCCGCGATCGCGGCGCGGCTCGGTGCCGACGCCTGATCAGGCCGCCTGGCGTACCTCGGGCGGCAGGCGGAAGCGGACCGTTTCGGCCGCGCCCGGCAGTTCGGTGAAGCGCGCAGCCCCCAGCGCGCGCAGGCGGTTGCACACCGCCTGCACGAGGGATTCCGGGGTCGAGGCGCCGGCCGTCACGCCGACCGTGCGCACGCCGGTCAGCCAGCGCGGCTCGATCTCCGCCGCATCCTCGATCAGATAGGCCGGCACGCCGGCGCCGGCTGCCACCTCGCGCAGGCGGTTGGAGTTCGAGCTGTTGCGCGCGCCCACCACCAGCACGAGGTCGGACCCCGCCGCCAGCGCGCGCACGGCGTTCTGCCGGTTCTGCGTCGCGTAACAGATGTCGGACAGCGCCGGCCCTTGGATGTGCGGATACCGCGCCTGCAACGCCTCGATGATCGCGCGCGTGTCGTCCAAACTGAGCGTCGTCTGCGTCACGTACGCGATCGGCGCGTCGGGCGGTACCGGAAGGCGGGCGACGTCCGCGGCGTTCTGCACCAGGTGCACGACGGCGTCCACCGCCCCCATCGTGCCCTCCACCTCCTCGTGGCCGGCATGGCCGATCATCACCAGCGCGTGCCCGTCGCGTACGTACCGCTGCGCCTGCAGATGCACCTTGGCCACCAGCGGGCAGGTGGCATCGATCACGCGCAGGGCGCGCGCGCGCGCCGCCTGAACGACGCGCTGCGCCACGCCGTGCGCGCTGAAGACGGTGACGGCGCCGGCCGGAACGTCCTCGATGCGATCGACGAACACGGCACCGCGCGCGCGCAGACCGCGCACCACGTGCGGGTTGTGCACGATCTCGTGGAACACGTACACCGGCGCGCCGTGCAGCGCCAGCGCGCGCTCGACGATGTCGATCGCGCGCACCACGCCGGCGCAGAAGCCGCGCGGCCGGGCGAGCAGCACCTGCATCGGCACGCCTACGGCAGCACGCGCACCTCGACGCGCCGTGCGTCGTCGGTCATGCCGCCGATGACGAACTCTGGCTTCTGCAGCACCAGCCGGTCCTCCGCCACGCCGGCCGCCTTCAGCGCATCGCGCACGGCAAACGCGCGCTGCTTGGCGAGTTCGAAGTTCTGCTCGCGGTTGCCGCTGGCGTCGGCGAAGCCCGACAGCGCCACCTTGAGCTCCGGCCGCTCGCGCAGGGTGTTGGCCGCCTCCGCCAGCGCCTGCGTGGCCTCCGCCGACAGGTCCGCTTTGCCGACCGCAAACAGCACCTTGGCCAGCAGGCCGGAGACGGCAGCCGGCGCTGCCGCCGCAGCCGGCACCGCCGCGCCGCCCGCCACCAGCAGCTCCGGATAGTGCTTGGCCATCTGCGCGCCGGCCAGGGGCTTGTTCAGACCCTGATGGCAGGTGGTGCAGTTGACCTTGGGCGGATCGCCGGTCGGCCCGAGCGATTCCTTCGGATACAGGGGCGCCAGCGGCGCGATGTACTTGGCGTTGACCGCCTGCACCATGCGGATGCCGTGCCAGGCGGTGACGCGCTGCGGGCTGCTCTGCTCCCATTCGGCGAACGAACGCGTGTTGTGGCAGTAGGTGCAGTTGACGCCGAGCGCATCGGACATGTGCATCATCAGCGCGTACGTGAGCTCGGTGTGCTGGATGCTCGCCACGTGGCCAGTAGGCAGCGCGGTCTTGCCGAGCACGCGGATCTCGCCCGTCTGCGCCAGGTAGGGCGTAAACGGGTCGGCCGGCAGCGAGGCGAGGCCCACTTCGCGCGCCGGCATGTTCTGCCCGTAGCGCCAGCCGGCACCGACGCGCCGCACCTCCTGCGGCGCGGCCGTGTACCAGTAGGCCGCCGGCACGGGCTGGCCGCGATGGCAGGTGTAGCAGGTGACGCCCGTCGCGCCCACGTGGGTCTTCCACTGCGCGTTGATCGAACGCGTCATCGCCAGCATCGTGCGTGCGATGCGCTTCGCCGGCAGCGTGTCGGCGGACAGATCCTCGCCCTCCTTGTGGCAGTAATTGCAGCCCTGCTCGGGCGACACCCACTGCGTGATCGAGGTCATCAGGCGGATGAAGGCGCCGGCATCGACGTCCCCCAGCACCTGCACGTTCTTATACGCGGCCGACGAAAGCTGCCCGGTCGGCGGCACCGCCGGCGCAGGCGCCGGCACCTCCTGCGCCGCCAGGCGCGGCCCGACGATGCGCGGATTGGCCACCTGCACCATGCCGGTGCCGCGAAAACCCGACTGGGTGCTGTCCACCGGCGGCCGCTCGCAGGCGGCGAGCGCCAGCACGGCGGCCGCGAACGTCATTGCGCGAAGGCTGGGGGTCATGGTGTCACCTCGCGTGCGAGTTGCGTCTGCTCAGCGCGGCAGCAACGCCGGGTCGGCCACCGCCGGCACGGCCTGCGGGTAGGCGGGCGCCACGCCGTGCTTCACCGCCCACAGGTACCAGTTGTCCACCACGGTGCCGGTGAGCAGGATGCCGATGCCACCGGTCAGCGGTGTCAGCACCGCGAACCACCACGCCCAGCGGTGGATCGATTCCATTGTCGCGTTGAAGCCCATCGTCCAGCGCCAGAACAGGGCGGCGCGCTCGGCGGCGGTGCCGCGGTCGGTGATCTGCTCCAGCTCGCGCTCGCCGCCGTAACGGCTGACCGCGAGGATGGTCGCGCCGTGCATCGCGAACAGCAGCACCGATCCGTACAGGAAGGCGATCGACAGGCAGTGGAACGGGTTGTAAAACAGGTTGCCGTAACGGATCGAGAACGCCGCCGTCCAGTCCAGGTGCGGGAAGATGCCGAACGGCACCGCCTCGGACCACGAGCCCATCGCCAGCGGGCGGATGAAACCGAGCACCAGGTACAGCCAGATCGCAGAGGCGAAGGCCCACGCCACATGCGTACCCATGCCGAGCGCGCGCGCGCGCCGGTAGGTGCGCAGCCACCACAGCAGAATCGAGGCGGTCAGGAAGAAACCCGCCATCAGCCACCAGCCGCCTTGGTTCAGCGGCGGCAGGCTCAAGCCGTACTCCGGCGGCGGCGGCTCCAGCGCCAGCCACGGCAATTGCCGCACGAACTGCACTGGGTCCCAGTTCACCGAGGCCAGCATGTTCAGGCCGATGATCTCGATGGCGATGACGCCGCACACGATCGAGGCCAGGCCGAGGAAACCCAGGTACACGGGCCCGATCTGGGCGTCGCCCAGCTTTCCGAGCCAATAGGAAAAGCGCGGCTTGCCCTGGCGCACCCAGCTGCCGGGCTGCATCGGCACGCCGAGCTGCGCCGGCGCGCGCACCTGCACGCGCGTGAACAGGTTTTGGTACTCGATCGCCATGGAGAACCTCCCGCGTCAGCGCCAGATCGGCAGATCCAGCCACCAGTTCCACCACTCCGGCCAGCCGCGCGTCCAGAACGGACCGCTGATCACGATGCAGATCGCGCTCCAGAAGCCGGCGGCCAGCGCCAGGAACAGCCCCAGCCGGTGGATGCCGAGCGTGCCGATCGAATAGCCGATGAAGTCGCGGAAGTAGGTGTTCTCGTGTTCGACGCTGCGCACGGTCTGCCCCTTCTCCGGGTTGCTCGCCGACAGGATCAGCGAGCCGTGCAGCGCCAGCGCCAGCGTGGTGGTGAAGAACAGCGACACCGCGATCATGTGCGCCGGGTTGTAATGGAAGTGCAAATACTGGTAGCCCACGTTCGACACCCAGTCCAGGTGGCTGAAGATGCCGTACGGAAAGCCGTGTCCCCAGGCGCCCATCAGCAGCGGCCGGATCACGACCAGCGTGACGTAGGCGAAGATCGCGAACGAGAACGCCACCGGCACGTGATAACCGATGCCGAGCTTGCGGCAGATCTCGACCTCGCGCAGCGCCCAGGAGACGAAAGCGCCGATCGCGCAGATCGTGATCAGCTGCCACAGCCCGCCTTCCAGCAGCGGCGCCAGCTTCAGCCCGTATTTCAGGTCCGGCGGCGCGATGTTGATCTGCCAGATGTTCCAGGTCGGCCCCTGCGAGGCGCCGTAGACGATCAGCGCGGTGCCGACGATCGTGAAAAAGATCGTGGTGACGCCGAAGAAGCCGACATAGAACGGCCCGACCCAGAAGTCGAACAGGTCACCGCCGATCAGGGTGCCACCGCGTACGCGGTACTTGCGTTCGAAGCTCAACATCGCCATAGGCTCGCCTCCTCGACGCCACGGCCGGCCGCGGCCGCACTCGCCCCGGGGGTCCGGCGGCGGCCGACCACCGTCAGCCGGCCGCCGGACGACCGCGCCACCGCGCTACTTCTGCGGGGTGGCCGACGCCGGCGGCGCGGGCGCCACCAGCGACACTTTCGCGCCCTTGGCCTTCGATCCCTCGATCCAGTTGTACTTGTCGGTACTGAGCAGGATGAAATGGATCAGCAGCGCGAGCGCCATGAGAAAAACGAACAGCGCGATCAACGATCGGCGCGGATCGAACAGCAGCCAGATTCGCCACATTGCGGTTTCTCCTTTCCGTCAGTTGAGGTATGACATGAACGTGTAGACGGCGCAGCGAACGCCCTCCACCAGCGAGCGGCTGCCCTCGGCGCCCGGCAACCAGGCGCGCCACTTCAACATCATCAGTTGCGCCAGCAGCGCGATCACCAGCAGCACCACGAAGCTGGCGGCGAAGATGACGTAGAAGCTGAGCCGGTCGTCCGGCGGGGGAGCCTCCACCCACAGCCTGTCTGCCCGTTCCGTCATGGCGTGACCTCCGTCAGGGGTTCACAACCAGGGGCGCCACACCCACGCCAGGATGTGGGCGATGATCGCGACGATCGTGAAGCCGATGAAGCTGCTCATGAAGATCCCGTGGAACTCCTGAGCTTCCTGCTCCGTCAGCCCCGACAGCGAACTTCTGCGTTCGTCAGCCATAGGGGGACTTCCTCCATCGAAAGGCCTTGCGGCCGGACACCGCGCACCTCCCGCGCGGCAGGGACCACCACGGCGCCTGCGCGCCGGGATGACCGATGGGCCCGGCGGCGCCGGGCCGAATCCTTTGGATGGCGCGTGCGCTCATCGCGGCGCCTCCGCCGCAAGGCCGACCGCCTCGCGCACGGCCTGCGCGGTGACGCGGCTCGCGCCGCCGCTGCGTGCCTGCTGCTCGGCGGCATCGCGCAGGCGCTTGGCGGCCGAGATGCGCACCAGCACCGGCTGCGCCTCCACCAGCCGCGCCAGCAAGGCGCGCGCCTCCTCTTCCCAGGGCAGCTCCGCATGCGGACGCGCCGGCGTGGGGTCGATGCGATCCAGCTCGGTGGCGAGCGGCAGGACGTGGAACAGGGCGTCGAACAGCGCGTTGCACACCTCCTGCACCAGGTAGGTGGCGCCCGCATAGCCCATGAACGGCGTGCCGGTGTGGCGGCGGATCAGCGCGCCGGGGAAGGAGGCCGGAATGAAGGCCGGCTTCAGGGGCCCACCCGCGGCCTCGGCCAGATACATGCGTTCGTTGTACGAACCGAAGACCAGCAGCGGCGGCCGCTCGCGCAGCGCCTGCCGCACCGCCTCGTTGTCCGGTTTCGCGCCCGGCCTGCGCGCGAACGCGAACGCGCACGGCATCCCCAGTTCGTCTTCGAGGAAATGCCGCACGCCGCGGGCATACGTCTCGCCGGCGACGATGCCGAAACTCGCGGTACCGAAGAAGTCCTGCGTGACTGACCGCCACAGATCCCACAGCGGCTTGATCGTGGTGTGCTTCTCGCGTTCGATGAAAGGCTCGGGGTCGAGACCGGTGAGCGCGCCCAGCGCACGCAGGAACTTGGTGGTCGAATGCAGCCCGATCGGGGCCTGCAGCCACGGCCGCTGCAGGGTCTCGCACAGCGAACGGCCGAATTCGCGATACAAGCAGACGTTGACGTCGGCCTCCGCCAGGCGCGGCACGTCCAGCAGATGCGCGCCGAGCGGGAACACCAGGTTGACCTCGGCACCGATGCCCTCGATCAGGCGCCGCACCTCGGCCAGATCGCTCGGCATGTTGAAGGTGCCGTACATCGGCCCGATGATGTTGACGCGCGGCCGCTCGCCCGCCTTGCGGGTGCGCGCCGGCACCTGCCCGGGGCCGTATTCGGTCCACAGCCAGTTGAGCGCGCGGTCGGCGCTCTGCCACTGGTCCTCGTCGATCGTGCGCGGCAGGAAGCGCTGGATGCCGCTGCCCTCCGGCGTGACGCCGCCGCCGATCATCTCGGCGATCGAGCCGGTGACCACCACCGCCGGCAGCGACGGATCGAGGGTGCCGTGCGCGCGGCGCATTGCGCCCTCGGTGCCGCGGCGGCCGAGTTCCTCCTCGGACAGCCCGGTGACCACGATTGGCAGTTCGTGCGGCGGCAGCGCATCGGTGTAGTGCAGCACCGCGGTCACCGGCAGGTTCTCGCAGCCCACCGGGCCGTCGATGATCACCTGCAGTCCCTTCACCGCCGTGAAGGCGTACACCGCCCCCCAGTAACCGCCGGCGCGATCGTGATCGAGCACCAGCATCAGATCATCTCCTCGGCCTTGCGGCGGCGGGCGGCCTTCTCCAGCTTGCGGCGGTAGAACTCGCGCCACTCGGGACGGGGCTGCGGCGGCTGCGCCCATACGCCGGCTGCATCGGCGCTGCCCACGCCGTCGAAGAAGGCGCGCATCGCGCCGAAGCGGTCGCGGCTGGCGAGCGCGGCGTTGATCACCTGGGCGACCGATCCGGCGCCGGCGGCGCCCATGAGCGGCCGCGCCGAGATCAGGTTCGTGAAATACAGCGCCGGCGTGCCGCGCTGCTTGGCGTGCTGCACCACTGGCGTGGTGCCGATGGCCAGATCGGGCCGCAGCTCGTCGAACGCCGCCAGGTCCTGCTGCAGCGAGGCGCGGAACTGCACGTGCGCGCCACGCGCCTGCAGCCAGTCGGCATCGGCCGCCGACCAGGGCGTGCGCGGGCACGCGGTGCCGACGTACGGCACCTGCGCGCCGCTTTCGATCAGCAGGCGCGCCACCAGCAATTCGGAGCCTTCGTAGCCGGAGACCGTGATGCGCGCCGTGACCGGCGTGCGCGCCAGCGCCTGCGCGATCGCCGGCAGCGCCTGCGCCTTGGCGGCATCGACGCGGGCGCGCGCCACCCCGCAGGCCGCACCGACCGCCTCCAGCCAGGCCGCGGTGCCCTCGACGCCGACCGGCGCGGAGCCGATCACGGGTCGCCCGGCGGTCTCGAACTCGCGCACCGCCGCCGTGTAGAAGGGATGCAGGGCGGCGACCGCTGCCCCATCGAGCGCGGCGTACAGCTCGCGCCACTCGCGCGTCGGCACCACCGGACCGGCAGCCAGATCGAGCGGGGCGAGCAGCGCGCCGATGGCGATCGGATCCGCCGGGAAGACCTCGCCCAGCAG
>JANWUU010000359.1 GCA_025057735.1 Burkholderiaceae bacterium | reverse complement strand
CGCCGTGCGCGCGGTGTAGAGTCCGCGCCCGCGACGGGCGAGGAAGGAGCGAACCGATGACGCAGACGCTGCGCGCGCCGCTGACCGCGACGG
Source organism: Burkholderiaceae bacterium (assembly GCA_025057735.1). The sequence continues at coordinate 3,695 of JANWUU010000359.1, read as the reverse complement.
TCGTGGAAATCGCCGTTGGCATCGGCGATGCGGTGGCCGCTGGCGATCTATTGCTGGTGCTGGAGGCGATGAAGATGCAGCACGAGCTGCGCGCGCCGGAAGCGGGCCGCATCGTGGCGCTGCGCGTGCGCGCCGGCGACAGCGTTGCGGAGGGCGAGGCCGTGCTGCCCCTGGCGCCCGCGGCGACGCAGGCGGCGCAGGTCGCGGACGCACCGCCGGCGCCGTCGGTGCCGGCGGCACGCCGCCGTGCGGATCTGGCGCGGCTGCGCGCGCGCGAAGCGCTGCTGCAGGACGCGGCGCGCCCGCAGGCGGTGGCGCGGCGCCACGCGCTCGGCATGCGCACCGCGCGCGAAAACCTGGCTGATCTGCTCGACGCGGGGTCGTTTCTCGAGTACGGCGCGTTTGCCTATGCGGCGCAGGAACGTCGCCGCAGCCGCGAAGACCTGATCGCGAACACGCCTGCCGATGGCCTGGTGTGCGGCCTCGGTACGGTCAACGGCGCGCTGTTCGGTGCTGACCGCGCGCGCTGCGCGGTGCTTGCCTACGACGCCACGGTGCTGGCGGGCACGCAGGGCGCACGCAATCACCAGAAGGCAGACCGTCTGTTCGATCTGGCATTACGGGATCGGCTGCCCGTGGTGCTGTTTGCCGAGGGCGGAGGTGGCCGCCCCGGCGACGTCGACGTGCCCGTGGTGGCCGGATTGCATGTGCCGACCTTCGCCGCGCTGGCGCGCTTGTCAGGACGCGTGCCGCTGGTGGCCGTGGTGGCCGGGCGCTGCTTTGCGGGCAACGCGGCGCTGGCCGGCGTCTGCGACGTGCTGATCGCCACGCGCCAGGCCAATCTTGGCATGAGCGGCCCGGCGATGATCGAGGGCGGCGGACTCGGCAGCTACCGGCCGGAGGAGATCGGCCCCGCGCCGCAACTGGCCAGCGCGGGCGCGGTCGACTTGCTGGTCGAGGACGAGGCCGCGGCGGTGGCAGCCGCGAAAAAATATCTGGCGTTTTTCCAGGGGGCGGTCAGCGCGTGGCAGGCGCTACCGCAGGAGCCGCTGCGGGAGGCGGTGCCGGAAAACCGCCTGCTCGCTTACGATGTGCGCGCGATCGTGGCCCGTCTGTTCGATGCGGACTCGGCGCTGGAACTGCGCGCGGATTTTGGCGGTGCGGTGCTGACGTTCCTGGCGCGGCTGCAGGGCCGGCCGGTGGCGGTGCTGGCCAGCAATCCGGCTGTGCTCGGCGGCGCGATCGACCCGGATGCGGCCGACAAGGCGGCCCGTTTCCTGCAGCTGGCCGATGCGCATGGCCTGCCCGTTGTCGCGCTGATCGACACGCCGGGCTTCATGGTCGGGCCGGAGGTCGAAGCGCGCGCCCAGGTGCGGCACGCCAGCCGTCTGTTCGTGGTCGGCGCGCAGCTTGCGGTGCCATATGTCGCCGTGGTGCTGCGCAAGGGCTACGGGCTGGGGGCCATGGCCCTGGCGGGCGGCAGCTTCCACGCGCCGCGTTCAACGATCGCCTGGCCGTGCGCCGAATTCGGCGCCATGGGGCTGCAGGGCGCGGTGAAACTGGGATTCCGCAAGGAGCTGGAGGCACTGCCGGAAGGCCCGCAACGGCAGGCGCTGTTCGAGCGGCTGCTGGCGGAGCTGCGCGAGCGTGGCTCCGCGCTCAACATGGCCGCTGCCCTGGAGATCGATGCGGTGATCGATCCGGCGCAGACGCGCGACTGGCTCGCCGCGGGGCTGTCCGCGGCGCGGCCGGCGCGGGGCGCGCGGTTCGTCGATCCCTGGTGAGCGGCAGCATGCGCAGGGCGGCCACGGCCAAGGCGCCGACGATCGCGCCGGCTGATCTCGGCTTCTTCAGCACGCTAGCTGCTGCCGGCAGCTTGAGCGCCGCAGCGCGCCAGTTGGGGGTGACGCCGGCCGCGGTCAGCAAGCAACTGGCGCGCATGGAGGCGCGCCTGGGCCTCACGCTGGTGCGCCGGAACACGCGCCGCATGAGCCTGACGGCCGAAGGGCAGCGGTATCTTGCAGAGGCGCGCGAAATCCTGCAGCGCATCGATGCGCTGGCCGAGGAACTGTCCGGTGTCGGGGCGGCGCCGCGCGGGCTGCTGCGCGTGTGGGCCACGCTCGGCTTTGGCCGCAACCATATCGCGCCGCTCGTGTCGCGTTTCGTGCGCGCGCACCCGCAGGTGGACGTGCAGTTGCACCTGGCCGTCGATCCGCCGGCGGTCACCGACGACACCTGGGACGTTTGCATCCGCTTTGGTGCCCCGCCGGAAGCGCGCGTCATTGCGCGCCGCATCGCGCGCAACCGCCGGCTGCTGTGCGCGGCGCCGGCGTATCTGGCGCGCGCCGGCACGCCGCGCACGCCGCAGGAATTGGTCCGGCACAACTGCATCACGATCCGCCAGGGACAGGATGCCTACGGCGTGTGGCGGCTGCGCAGCGGCCGCGGCCGGCACGCCAAGTTCGAGGCGGTGCATGTGCGCGGCAATCTGTCCACCAACGATGGCGAGGTGGCGGTGGCCTGGGCGCTGGCGGGCCATGGGATCTTGATGCGCGCCGAGTGGGACATCGCGCGCCATCTGCACAGTGGCCGCCTCGTGCAGGTGCTGCCCCAGTATGAAACGCCCGATGCGGACATCTATGCCGTCTATCCGCAGCGCCACCGGCTGGCCGCGCGCGTACGCGCGTTCGTCGATTTCCTGGCGCAGGAGCTGGCGGCAGCGGCGCAGCGTTAACCGGCGGTTAAAACGGCTTTGACGCGGCCGGCGCGCCGCGCACGCGCTGCTGCCTTAGCGTGGCCGTCGCTTGTCCGGCGTGGAGCTGCGCGTGAAAACCTATCGCATCGCCTTGATCCCCGGCGACGGCATCGGTCAAGAGGTCGTACCGGCCGGCGCGGAAGTCTTGCAGGCGTTGGCTGCCGCCAGCGGCCTGCGCTTTCAGTTTCAGACTTTCGACTGGGGGGCCAACTACTTTCGCCGCCACGGCCTGATGATGCCGGAGGACGGTCTGCAGACGCTGCGTGCGTTCGACGCCATTTTGTTTGGCTCCGCCGGCGACCCCGGCATTGCCGATCACGTCACGCTGTGGGGACTGCGGCTGAAAATCTGCCAAGGCTTCGATCAATACGCGAACGTGCGGCCAGCGCGCCTGCTGCCCGGTATCGAATCGCCGCTGCGACTGGCGCGCCGCGAGGATCTCGACTGGATCATCGTGCGCGAGAACTCCGAGGGCGAATACGCCGGCGTGGGCGGCCGCGCACACCACGGCCATCCGATCGAGGTCGCCACCGACGTGTCGCTGATGACGCGCGCCGGGGTCACGCGCATCATGCGCTTTGCCTTCGCGTTGGCGCGTTCGCGGCCGCGCAAGCGCCTTACCGTGGTGACCAAAAGCAACGCGCAGCGCCACGCGATGGTGATGTGGGACGAGATCGCCGCCGAGGTGGCGCGCGAGTTCCCCGACGTCACCTGGGACCGCATGCTGGTGGATGCGATCACCGCACGGATGGTGCTGCAGCCGGCCTCGCTGGACACCATCGTGGCCACCAACCTGCACGCGGATATCTTGAGCGACTTGGCGGCGGCGCTGGCCGGCGGTCTGGGTCTGGCGCCGACCGCCAATCTGGATCCCGAGCGCCGCTACCCGTCGATGTTCGAGCCGATTCACGGCTCCGCCTTCGACATCATGGGGCAGGGC
>JANWUU010000301.1 GCA_025057735.1 Burkholderiaceae bacterium | reverse complement strand
CCACGTTTACGTCACGCTTACGTTGACGCCTTGCTCACCGTGACTTACAGTGTCTTGCGGAGTCTCGCAGAGACAGGCTGAGAACCGGGGTTCACACTGCAAATCCGTGTACGCCGGTTCGATTCCGACCCCCGCCTCCAGACACGCCTCGCGTTTCATCGGAGTTCAGCGGTCAACGCGAGTCGTGCCCCGGTGGCGAAATCAGGTAGACGCACGGGACTTAAAATCCCGGGCCGCAAGGCGTACCGGTTCGATTCCGGTCCGGGGCACCAACTGAAAATGCCGCTGAAAGTCTTCGACCTGCGCTGCGAGAACGACCACCCGTTCGAGGGCTGGTTCACTTCCGAAGCCGACTTTATGACGCAGAGCGAACGGAAGCTGATCGAATGTCCGCTCTGCGCCTCGCGCGACGTTCGCCGTCTGCCGAGCGCGGCGCGGCTGAACCTGGGCGCGCAGCCGCCCGCCCGTCAGCAGGAGGCGTTGCTGCCCACACCGCAGCAACTGCATGCAGCGCTGCTGAAGATGGCGCGCGAGATCGCCGCGCAGACCGAGGACGTGGGCGAGCGTTTCGCCGAGGAGGCGCGCCGTATCCACTACAAGGAAGCGCCCGAGCGCGGCATCCGCGGCGTCACCACCGCGCAGGAGGCCGCAGCCTTGCGCGAGGAAGGCATCGAGGTGATGCCGTTCCCGTTCGGCGCCCTGCTCAAGGAGCCGCTGCACTAGGGCGGGGCAGGGCCGCTGGCGCGCCTGCGCCGCCAGCGGCACGCACGGGTTCGGCCCAGCGAAGCAAGCGCGCGGGCGGCGTCGTCGCTGACGCCGGCTGTCCCGAGCAGGGCGCGCGCGAGCGAGTCGACGGCGGTCGTATCCGGTGTGGCGGCAACAGCGCCGTTCGGCATTGGCGCGGAGAACCGCAAGGTCAAACCGTTCGCCGACCGCTCGCACGCGAGGCCGATCGCGACGGCGCCGCGCCCGGCAACCCACAGCCATTAACCCGGTAGCAGCAGCCGCCACCGCCTCGCGTCGCCCTCGACAGGGTCTGGAACGCTGGCGGCGGCACGCGCGACCAGCACGATCGCGCGCCGGCAGCGTGCAGGGTCATCCCTTTGCGCACCCGCGCGAGCGGCGAGAAGGTCTCCGGACAGTGCGCGGCCTCCGCGGGCGATTCGCGGTGCAAGGTGACCAGGTCGTCCAGTCGTTTCAGCAGGGCCGGCACCGCGCTGCGCACCACCGTCAGGTTCTGCCGCTGCACGGCGGTGACATCGCCGTTGCGAAGCACGTCGGTGGTTCCGGTCGCCGAGTTCAGGGCCGTGCGCATCTCCTCGCTCACGGTGGCGAGAAACTCGCTCTTGGCCAGACTCGCCGCCTCCGCGCTGCGGCGCGCCGCCAGAGCGGCGCCCTCGGCCTTCTCCGTCTGGCGCCTGTGCCTGTCCCGCCGCTTCCTGGGCGCGCCTGGCCTCGGCGGCGATCCGGTTACGCCCGGCGACCTCGCTTCCAAGGCAGCCCGTTGCCGCCGCAACGGGTGGTCGGCGCAACGGACGACCCGCAGCGACGCCACGTCAAAGGCCGCCAGCAGCGCGAAGCTGGCCGCGAACACCTCCCAGCGGGTTGCATCGATCGAACGGCGCAGCCGCGTGAGATTGTCGTACCCCTCGATCACCCCGACGGTCTCGCCGGTCGCATCACGGACGGGGAGATATGAGCCGATGACGGCTCCCTCGCGCAGGGTGCCGGCGAACGCCTCGAAGCGCTCGCGCTGCGAGAGATGGCCTCGGAGGAGCGTGAGCGCGAGGCGAGAGGGAGCCCCATTCCGACACAAGGCGCCGCATGGGGCCGTCCCCCTGCGTGAGCGGGCCGCACGGGTCGCTCGGTGGCACAGACGCCAGAGGGGGCGCTGCCGCCGGCCCCGATGCGCGGTCCGGCGAGCGGCAGACCTGGGACGAGGTTCGGCGGCTGCGAGCGCAGGCGCGCCGTCGCGATCAGCGCGACTGATACTGCCGCTCGCCGAAGAGATTGCGGCGCGCCCGCTCGTCGAGCTGCGATGGACGCCGGTCGGCCAGCACCTGCAGGCCGCGTTGCACGGCCGGGCGTGCAGCGATCGCCTCGAACCAGCGCCGCACGTTCGGAAAGTCGGCCAGATCGATGCCCTGGCGGGCATGCGGCACGATCCAGGGAAAGGCGGCGATATCGGCGATCGAATACGCGCCGGCCAGATAGGGCGCCTCCGCCAGCCGCCGGTCGAGCACGCGGTACAGGCGTCTGGCCTCGTTCGTGTAACGCTCGATCGCGTAGTCGATTTTCTGCGGTGCGTAGAGGCGGAAATGGTGCGCCTGTCCCAGCATCGGCCCAAGGCCCCCCATCTGGAACATCAGCCACTGCAGGGCCACGTATTTACCGCGTACGTCCCGTGGCAGGAAGCGTCCGGTCTTGCCGGCCAGGTAGACGAGAATGGCGCCGGACTCGAACAGGGCGATCGGCCGGCCATCTGGACCCTCGTCGTCGACGATGGCCGGAATCTTGCTGTTGGGACTGATCGCGAGGAAGGCGGGCTCGAACTGGTCGCCGGCGCCGATGTCCACCGCGCGCACCCGGTAGGGCAGCCCGCACTCTTCGAGCATGATGTGCACCTTGTGGCCGTTCGGCGTCGGCCACGAGTACAGATCGATCATCGCCGGCGACCTCAGTCGCGGCCGGGCACGGGCGTATGACGGGCGAGCTCCAGCTTGGCGATCGCGTTGCGGTGAACCTCGTCCGGGCCGTCGGCGATGCGCAACGTGCGCACGTGGGCATAGGCCTGGGCGAGGAAGAAGTCGTCGCACACGCCGCCGCCGCCGTGCGCCTGGATCGCCCAGTCGAGCACCTGACACGCCACGTTCGGGGCCACCACCTTGATCATCGCGATCTCGGCGCGCGCGGCCTTGTTGCCGACGGTGTCCATCATGTGCGCCGCCTTCAGGGTCAGCAGGCGCGCCTGGTCGATCAGGCAGCGTGCCTCGGCGATGCGCTCCTGCCACACCGTCTGCGTGGCCACCGCCGCGCCGAAGGCCACACGGGTGGCCAGCCGCCTGCACATCGCCTCCAGCGCGCGCTCGGCCACCCCGATCGTGCGCATGCAGTGATGGATACGCCCGGGTCCGAGGCGCCCCTGCGCGATTTCGAACCCGCGCCCCTCGCCGAGCAGGATGTTGGACGCCGGCACGCGCACGTTGTCGAACACCACCTCCATGTGGCCGTGCGGCGCATCGTCGTAGCCGAACACGTTCAGCGGCCGCACGATTTTCACGCCCGGCGTATCGGTCGGCACCAGGATCATCGACTGCTGCGCATGGCGCGGCGCCTCCGGGTTGGTCTTGCCCATCACGATCATGATCTTGCAGCGCGGGTCGCCGGCGCCGGAGGTCCACCATTTGCGGCCGTTGATCACATAGCTGTCGCCCTCGCGCCGCATGCTGGTCTGGATGTTGGTGGCATCCGACGAGGCGACGTCGGGCTCGGTCATCGCGAAGGCGGAGCGGATCTCGCCGGCCAGCAGCGGCTCCAGCCACCGTTGCTTCTGCTCCTCGCTGCCGTAGCGCTCGATCGTCTCCATGTTGCCGGTATCCGGCGCGCTGCAGTTGAAGACCTCGCTCGCCCAGGTGACGCGGCCCATCAGTTCCGCCAGCGGCGCGTATTCGAAATTGGTCAGCCCGGCACCGCGCGGCGAATGCGGCAGGAACAAGTTCCACAGGCCGGCGGCGCGTGCCTTCGGCTTCAGCTCCTCGACGATGCGCGTCGGCGTCCAGCGCCGACCGGCGCGCGTGTTCTCCTCGACCTCCTCGTGATAGCGGCGCTCGTTCGGAAAGATGTGTTCCTGCATGAACGCGTCGACGCGCGCGCGCAGTTCCTGTACTTTTGGCGAATAGTCGAAGTGCATGGCGATGTCCCTCCGCGGCGCGCGCAGCATAGCGCAGCGCCTGCGGGTACAGGACGAATTGCAGAAAAGCGCGCGAAAGGAGACGACGGAGCGATGAAAGCGATCCAGTGCCAGGAATGGGGCGGACCGGACAAGCTGCGGCTGGTCGAATTGCCGCTGCCGGAACCAAAGCCGGGCGAGGTGCGGCTGCGCGTGCGCGCCGCGGGCGTCAATTTCCCGGACGCGCTGATCGTGCAGAAGAAGTACCAGATGCAGCCGCCTCTGCCGTTTACGCCGGGCAGCGAGGTCGCCGGTGAGGTCGACGCGGTCGGCGAAGGCGTGACCGACCGCAGGCCAGGGCAGCGCGTGATCGCCTTCGTCGGCCTGGGTGCATTTGCCGAGTACGTCTGCACGCAGGCGGCGCAGACGATCCCGATCCCCGACGGTCTGTCCGACGAGATCGCCGCCGCCTTCACGCTCACGTATGCGACCTCACACCACGCGCTGTTTGCGCGTGCGGGGCTGAAGGCCGGCGAGACGCTGCTGGTGCTCGGCGCGGGCGGGGGTGTCGGACTGGCGGCCGTCGAACTGGGCAAGCTGGCCGGCGCGCGCGTGCTGGCGGCTGCCTCCACGGACGAAAAGCTGGCGGCGGCCCGCGCGCACGGCGCCGATGAGCTGATCAACTACTCGAGCGCGGATCTGCGCGAGACGGTCAAGGGGCTCACCGCCGGCAAGGGGGCCGACGTGATCTACGACCCGGTCGGCGGCGCCTATTCCGAGCCGGCCCTGCGCGCGCTAGCCTGGCGCGGCCGTTTCCTGGTGGTCGGCTTCGCCAACGGCGAGATTCCGAAGATCCCGCTCAACTTGCTG
>JANWUU010000288.1 GCA_025057735.1 Burkholderiaceae bacterium | reverse complement strand
CGGCAGCGACCGCCCGGCAGATGTCGACGTCCAGCCCCGACCAGTTGCCCTGGCTGTCGGCCTGCGAGAAACCGGCGAGCCCCGTATTGACGCCGCAGATCAGTTGGCCCCGCTGCTTGATCGCATCGAGCGTCTTGCCCGCGTGGGCGGGGGCGGCCGCGAGCGCAGTGGCCGCCGCGGCCGCGGAAAGCGCGGCCCGCAGCAAGTTGCGGTTCATAGCATTCTCCTCCGGCAAATGGCGCGTGCCCCATGCACGGCGACGGCGCAATGTTGCCGCGTGCCGCCGGTGCCGGCAAACCTCGGCTGTTGCGCGCCTGCTGCGCCGCCTCGGGGAAACGCTGACAGGACCGTCGCGAGCCGTGCTGGGCGCGCGCAGCGCGCGAGCCCGCGACGTCGCGATCGGGGTGCGCGGCAGGTTATGTAAGAGGCTGCCTAGCGGTCCGGGTTCTCGTCGCCCGTGCGGTCGATCGGCCAGCGTATCTGGTCGCGCAGCACGGCGGACATCGGCATGTCCAACGTGACGTTGTCCGGCGGGATCGGCGACTGGAACCACTTTTTGTACAGCTTGGCGTAGGTGCCATCGAGCATGAGGCTTGCGATCTGGCGGTCGACGAAGCGCTTGAACTCCGCGTCCTGCTTGCGCAGCAGGATCGCCACCGCCTCCAGGATCAGATAGCCGCCGACGACGTGATAGCGGGACGGGTCCTTAGCGGTGGCGCGCTGGCCGTACAGCAGCGGCTCGATCGTGATGAAGGCGTCGGCCTCGCCGGTTTCGACCATCCGGAAGGCTTCCGGGTAACCCTTGACCTCGATCATGCGCGCGCCGACGAGGAAATTCGATTCGATGTGCTTCTTGATGATCGGCACCGAATTGGTGCCCGTCACCAGCACCAGCCGCTTGCCGCGCAGGTCGATCAGGTCCTTGATGCCGGAGTCCACGCGCGTCAGGATGCGCGGGCCGGTAAAAAAGTACGGCATTGAATAGCCGGTGTCCTTGCGCCGCTCGGGGTTGTTGACCGTATTGCCGCACTCCAGATCCGCCTTGCCCTCCTTGATGGCCGTAAACCGCGTACGCGCATCCACCGGAACCCAAGTCACCTTTAAGTCCGGCCGCTTCAGTTCGCGCTTCAGCGCATCGACGATCTGCAGGCAGAAATCGACGCCGAAACCGATCGGGCGTTTGTCCGGGGCCAGGTAAGCGAACGGGATGGCGTCGGTGCGGTGCGCGACCAGCACGGTGCCGGTGTCGCGGATGCGTTGCAGGGTAGGCGGCACCCGCACCGCCTCGGCCTTCGGCGCCTCCGCGTTCGGCTGCGCCAGCGCGGGCGCGGCGAGCGCGGCCGCCCACGCCATCAGGATGGACTGCAGGGACGACGGACGAAGCATCGGTGAGCGCTCCAGTAGCGATTCGGCCCGCGGCGGGCCGCACACGCGAAAGATGCACGGCACGGAGGCAGCGAGTGTAGCGGCCCCGGCATCGAGCGAACGCGCGAGTTGCCGGCCTGCCGCCGACTATCTCGCCGACCGGCACCGCTTACGCGGCGGCCAGTTCGGCCTCGCGCCGCTCACGCGCCTGCATCTGCCACAGACGCGCGTAAACGCCGCCGGCGGCGAGCAGCTGCGCGTGCGTGCCGCGTTCGACGATGCGACCCTGATCGAGCACGATGATCTGGTCGGCGTTCACAATGGTCGACAGCCGGTGCGCGATCACCAGCGTGGTGCGGCGGGCGGCGATCGCCTCCAGCTCGCGCTGGATCTCGCGCTCGGTCTTGGAGTCCAGCGCCGAGGTGGCCTCGTCGAAGATCAAAATCGCGGGGTCCTTCAGCAGCGTGCGGGCGATCGCCACGCGCTGCTTCTCGCCGCCGGACAGCTTCAGGCCCCGCTCGCCGACCAGCGTGGCGTAGCCGTCCGGCAGCCGCTCGACGAACTCGTGGATGTGCGCCGCGCGGGCGGCCGCGATCACCTCCTCGCGGCTGGCGCCGGGGCGGCCATAGGCGATGTTGTATTCGATCGTGTCGTTGAACAGCACGGTGTCCTGCGGCACGATGCCGATGGCGGCGCGCAGCGAGGACTGCGTGACGCGCCGGATGTCCTGGCCGTCGATCAGGATGCGGCCGCCGCCGACGTCGTAGAAGCGGAACAGCAACCGCGCCAGCGTGCTCTTGCCGGAACCGGTGGCGCCCACCACCGCGGTGGTGGTGCCGGCCGGCACGACGAAATCGACGTCGAACAGCACTTGCCGGCGCGGGTCGTACGCAAAATCCACGTGTTCGAAGCGGATCTCGCCGCCGGCGAGCGCGAGCGGCCGCGCATCCGGCGCGTCGGTGATCTCGCGCGGCTCCCGCAGCAGCCGAAACATCCGGTCCATGTCGGTCAGCGCCTGCTTGATCTCCCGGTACAGCACGCCGAGGAAGTTCAGCGGCATGTACAGCTGGATCATGAAGCCGTTGACGAGCACCAGGTCGCCGATCGTCATGCGGCCCTCCGCCACCCCGACCGCGGCGCGCCACAGCATCAGCGTCAGGCCGACGGCGATGATCAGTTGCTGGCCGGCGTTCAGCAGGTTCAGCGACTGCTGGCTTTTGATCGCCGCGCGCTCCTGGGCGGCGAGCGTGGCGTCGTAACGGCGCGCCTCGTACGCCTCGTTGTTGAAGTACTTCACGGTCTCGAAGTTCAGCAGACTATCGACCGCGCGCGCGCTCGCCTTGGCGTCCAGCTCGTTCATCTCGCGGCGGAAGCGGGTGCGCCAGTTGGTCACCACGATCGTGTAGCTGACGTAGCAGGCCAGGCTGCCGGCGACGATCACCGCGAACCAGACCTCGTAGTGCCACAGCAGGTAACCGAACACCAGCGTCAGTTCGACCAGCGTGGGCAGGATCGAATACAGCGTGAAGCTGATCAGCGAGGAGATGCCGCGGATGCCGTGGTCGATCTCGCGCGTCAGGCTGCCGGTGCGCCGCTCCAGGTGAAAGCGCAGCGAGAGTGCATGCAGGTGCTGGAACGTTTTCAGCGCCAGCGTGTGCACCGCCGCCTGCGTGACCTTGGCGAAGAAGAACTCGCGCAGTTCCGTGAACACCGAGGTGGCCAGCCGCAACGCGCCGTAGGCGACGATCAACGCCAGCGGCACCGTCAGCGCGGCCTGCGCCGACGCCTGCGCGAAGTGATCGACGATGGCCTTCAGCAGCACCGGTACGCCGACCACCGCGACCTTGGCGGCGATCAGGCAGGCGATCGCGAACAGCACCCGCCCCTTGTAGGTCCACAGGTAAGGCAGCAGGAAGCGGACCGTCTGCCAGTCGCCGCGGCGCTCGCCCGGCCGCGGCGGCACGGCCGGTTCCGCCCGCGGCGGCAGTCTCATCCCGCGCATTTCGTCGTCTCCCGCACTCGCGGATTGCCTTAGATTTCCGCCCGCATTATCGCCGCCGGCGCCCGCGCGCCCCGGCGAGCGCACACAGGAGCGAACGTGAGCGAGATCACCCGCCTGCCCGATGGCATTCCGGTGCTGCGCGTGACGCCGATGCCGGCCGACGCCAACATCCATGGCGACGTCTTCGGCGGCTGGATCATGGCGCAGGTGGACATCGCCGGCGCCATTCCCGCCGTCCGGCGTGCCAACGGCCGCGTGGCCACGGTGGCCGTCACCAGCTTCGTGTTCAAAAATCCCGTCTTCGTGGGCGACCTGCTGTCTTTCTACGCCCGCATCCTGAAGACCGGCACCACCTCGATCACGGTCGAAGTGGAGGTCTACGCCGAACGCATGCAGCTGCAGACCGAGGTGGTCAAGGTCACCGAGGCCACGCTCGTGTACGTGGCCACGGACGAGAACCGGCGGCCGCGACCGCTGCCGCCCCTGCCGTGAGCGTGACCGCGGCGGCGGGCGCCGCGCCGTGGCGGGTTGCCGCGGCCGCCCTTGCCTGCGCCGCTGCCGCCGCGCTCGCCTTGCCGCTTGCCCAGCCGCCGGCGCTGATCGGCCCGCTGAACGTCGGCGCCGGCATCGCGCTCGCCGTGGCACTCGTTCACGGGGTGCGCGCCGGCGCCATCGCGCTGACAACACTGTTCCTGGCGCAGCTCGGCATGCGCGCGGCCCTCGGCCAGACGGTGACGGCGGCGCTGTCGCTCGCTGCCGCGGCCACGGTCGCGCCGGCGCTGGCGATGGCCTGTGGGCGGCTGTTTCCGCCGGTTGACGTGGACCGACCACAGATCTTCGTGCGTCTTGCCGTCTTCGGCGCCGCCCTGCCGGCGACGGTTGCGAGCGTCCTGGCCTCCGCCCTCGGCAGCGAGGCCGGCGTGATCGCGACCGCCAACCGCATCGACGTCGCCCTGCTGTGGTGGTTCGCCGATATGGCGGGCATCGTGCTCGTCACGCCGATCGCCCTCGTTGCGCTGCGCGCGCCGGGTGCAGCGTGGGCCTCGCACCGGCACGTCGTGTGGGCACCGCTCGCCGCGCTGGCGGGCCTGTTGCTGATCGGCACCTTCCTGCTCGCGCGCTCCGAGGCGGACCGGCGCGCGAACCTTTTCCAGCGCGACGCCGATGCGATCGCCGCCCGCGTGCAGGCCCGCTTCGACGAATATGTCTCGGCGCTGCATTCGGTCGCCGGCGCCTTCGCCGCCTCCGAGGACGTCACGCGCGAGGAATTCCGCGCCCTCACCGCGTACTGGCTTCGGCGACAACCGACCCTTACCGCGATCGGCTGGTCGGCGCGTCTGGCGCGCGGCCAACTGGCCGAGTTCGAGCGGCGCCAGCAGCGGGAACGGCCGACGTTTCGCGTATTCGATCGCGACGAACGGGGACGGCCGAGCGCACCTGCCCCGGCCGACGAGTACGTGGTCGTCACCTACATCGAACCCGAGGCGGCGAACGCCGCCGCGCTCGGCGTGAACGCGCTGTCGGTCGCCGCGCCGCGGGAGGCGATCGTGCGCGCGCTCGAAACCGGCGCGCCGGCCGCCACGGCTCCGTTTCGCCTCACCCAGGCGCCCGAGGCTGGCGTCGGCATCGTCGTTTATTTACCCGCGCAGGCACGCGGCGGGGCATCTGCCGAAAGCCAGCGCGG
>JANWUU010000259.1 GCA_025057735.1 Burkholderiaceae bacterium | reverse complement strand
ACTCGCGCTGCTCGCCGTCGAGCATGTGCAGGCGGGCGTGCGAGACATGGCCGTCGAAGTAGTGCACCAGGCGCGAGACGCGCACGTCGCCTTCGATCTGGTGCACGACGGTGCCGCTGTAGTTCAGGCGACGCGCCGCGTTCTGGATCGCCTGCAGCCACTGCACCGCGCTGCGCTCCGCGCTCGGCGCTACGGTTTGCGCCGCCGCGCCGCCGAGCGAGCCGACCAGCGCCATCAGCCACACGGCCGGGCGCACCCACAGCAGGGTGTGCATCGGCGCCGACTCCTAGCGTTGCGGCGGCGCCAGCGTCGCGCTGGCGCGCTGATACGCCGCCGGACGCGGCAGGACGGGGCCGGCTGCCTGCTCGCGATGCGCCTCCAGATAGGCCTCCAGCTCGGCCGAGCGCACGACGCCGTCGGCCTGCGCTGGCGCTGGCGCCGGCGCGACGGCGCTCGCCGGCAGCGTCTGCCGGGCGAGCTCGGCGGGAGCCGGTGCAGGCGATCGCAGCAGCGGCAGCGCCACCCCGGCCAGCACCCCGGCGGCCGCGGCGTGGGCCACCGCGGGCAGTGCCACCCGTTGCACGAGCCGCCGCGGCCGCGCCCCCGGTGCCGCCAGCAGCGCCGGCTCCGCATCCAGCACCGTGCGCACGCGCGCTACGAAAGTCGCGGAATGCAAGGCCGCCACGTCGCTCGAGCGCAGTGCGTCGCAGGCGGCATTCAGCAGCGCCCATTCGCGACAGGCGGACTCGTCGGCCGCCAGCCGCGCCAGCAGGCGTCGACACTCGGCCTCGTCGAGCTCGCCGTCGATCAGGCGCGACAGCGCCTCCCGGCACTGCGCATCCGGTCCCCTGTCGCTGTCGTTGCTCATCGTGCTTGCCTCACCATCGTCGATCCTTCGCCGTGTCCAGCAGTGGCCGCAGTTCGTTGGCGATCGCCTCCCGGGCGCGAAAGATACGCGACCGCACCGTGCCGATCGGGCAATTCATCGCCGCGGCGATTTCCTCGTAGCTCAGCCCCTCGAGCTCGCGCAGCACGATCGCCGTGCGCAGATCCTCGGGCAGCTTCTCGATCGCGCGGTTGACCGCCTCGGCAACCTGTTTGGACAGCAACACCGCATCCGGGGTGGCCACGTCGCGCAGTTGCTCGGTCTCGTCGAGCCCCTCGCTTTCGGCCAGATCGGACTCCGTGGCGGTCGGCGCGCGCCGCCCCTGCGCGACCAGATAATTCTTGGCGGTGTTGATCGCGATCCGGTACAGCCATGTGTAGAAAGCGCTTTCTCCGCGGAAATTCGGCAGTGCCCGATACGCCTTGATGAACGCTTCCTGCGCCACGTCCTCGATTTCGGCCGGATCGCGGATCAGGCGCGACAGGAGACGGAAGATCTTGCGCTGGTACTTCGCCACCAGCAGCTCGAACGCCCGCTTGTCACCGCGCTGGACGCGCTCGACGAGCACCTGATCGGCCGAGCGCTCGCTCATCCGCGCGCGCGCGGCCGTTCGCGCCGACGATTCGTAGCGCTTGTGACCGCGCCCCTGCCGGTAAGTTCGGACGGGCGCCTCATACCCGAGCGATTTGTTCGGTCGCCGCGGGTTGGCGGCGGCGCCGCAACGCCGAGCGCGCGGCGGCGCTCAGGCGGCGGAACACCGTCTGCGGCACGGCATCGCGCCACACCGGCAAGCTGCGGCCACCCGCCTGCAGGACGATCAGCAGCGGGGAGACGAAAGCCGCCCGCGCCGCGACCGCGCCGCCGGTCAGGTCCACCCAGCACTGCCCGTCGCCATCGACGCAGAAGCGTAGGGCCGGCTCCGCCGGAGGCCGGCCCGCGTGCCACAGCAGGGCTGCCGCCAGCCCGGATGCGACAGCCGCCGCAAGCGGCGCCACGGACGCCCATCGCGCCGCGAGCACGGCAATGACCGCCGCCGTCAGCGCCAGGGCAGCGATGCGCAGCCGGCGCAGCAGGGCCGACGCTTGGGGGACGATCCAGGCGACCGCGATCTCAGACACGCCGGAAGACGAGCGTGCCGTTGGTACCGCCGAAGCCGAACGAATTCTTCAGCGCGACGTTGATCCGCATCGGCCGTGCCGCGTTGGCGCAGTAGTCGAGGTCGCACTCGGGATCGGGATTGAAGAGATTGATCGTCGGTGGCGCGATCTGGTGATACACGGCGAGCGCGGTGAACACCGACTCGACGCCGCCGGCGCCGCCCAGCAGGTGGCCGGTCATCGATTTGGTCGAGCTCATCACGAGCTTACGCGCCGCCGCCTCGCCCAAGGCCGCCTTCACAGCCTTCGTCTCGTTGATGTCGCCCAGTGGCGTCGAGGTGCCGTGCGCATTCAGGTAATCGACCTCGTCGGCGTTCACCCCGGCATTGCGCAGGGCGGCCAGCATCGAGCGGCGCGGCCCGTCCATGTCCGGCGCCGTCATGTGATAGGCATCCGCGCTCATGCCGTAGCCGGCCAGTTCACAATAGATGCGGGCGCCGCGCCGGCGGGCGTGCTCCATTTCCTCCAGCACAAGCACGCCCGCGCCCTCGCCCAGCACGAAGCCGTCGCGGTCCTTGTCCCACGGCCGGCTGGCGGTGGATGGATCGTCGTTGCGCGTGGACAGCGCATGCATCGACGCGAAGCCGCCGATGCCGAGCGGGCAGACGGTCGATTCGGCGCCGCCGGCGATCACCACGTCGGCA
Source organism: Burkholderiaceae bacterium (assembly GCA_025057735.1). The sequence goes on along the minus strand of JANWUU010000259.1, from coordinate 1,111 downwards.
TCGCCGTACTCGATCAGCCGCCCGCCCTCGCCGATGCAATGCAGCCCCGTGGTACACGCGGTGACGATCGCCAAATTCGGCCCCTTCAGCCCGTACATGATCGACAGGTTGCCAGCGATCATGTTGATGATCGAACCGGGAATCAGGAAGGCCGACACCCGGCGCGGGCCGCGCGTGCGCAGCTCGGTGTGGTTTTCCTCGATCATCGGCAGGCCGCCGATGCCGGAACCGATCACGCAGCCGATGCGCTCGCGATTGGCGTCGGTGATCTGCAGCCCGGAATCGCGCAGCGCCTGGATCGCCGCCGCCATCCCGTAATGGATGAAGACGTCCATGCGGCGCGCTTCTTTCGGCGACAGGTACTGGCTGACGTCGAAGTCCTTGACCTCGCCGGCGATCTGCGAGTTGAACCCGGAGGCGTCAAAGCGGGTAATGCGCGTGACGCCCGACTTGCCGGCGACGGCGTTGGCCCAGGCGGTCTCGACGTCGTTGCCGATCGGGCACACGACCCCCAGCCCGGTGACGGCGACGCGACGGCGAGCGCTCATGGCCATGCGGTGACGGCGGGCGGGCGCGTCACTTCTTGACGTGCGCGGCGATGTATTCGATCGCCTGCTGCACGGTGCGGATCTTTTCGGCTTCCTCGTCCGGAATCTCGCACTCGAACTCGTCCTCCAGCGCCATCACCAGTTCAACGGTGTCAAGCGAATCGGCGCCCAGGTCTTCGACGAACGCGGATTCGTTTTTGATGTCCGCCTCATTGACCCCCAACTGCTCGGCGACGATCTTTTTGACCCGCTGTTCGATGTTTTCCATGACTCCTCCGGACGGGATGGTTCGGCGAAAAAAGTCTAACAGAGCGACTGCGCACGAAAGCGCACGCAGCTCAGTTCATGAACATGCCGCCATTGACGTGTAACGTGGCGCCCGTGATGTAGGCCGCCGCCGGCGAGGCGAGAAACACCACCGCGGCCGCGATCTCCTGCGGCTGCGCCATGCGGCCGAGCGGCACCTGGGCGAGCAGCGCTTGCGTCTGCTGCTCGCTCAACTTGCGCGTCATGTCGGTGACGACGAAACCGGGCGCCACGCAGTTGACGCAGATGCCGCGCCC
>JANWUU010000252.1 GCA_025057735.1 Burkholderiaceae bacterium | reverse complement strand
GTGTGCTCGTTCCTGGGCGGCATGCGGGCCGTGACCTGGACGCAGGTGGCGCAGTACATCATCCTGATCATCGCCTACCTGATCCCGGTGGCCTGGCTCGGCATGAAGCACGCCGGCTTCCCGATCCCGCAGCTCGTCTATGGCAACGTGCTGCAGAAGGTGACCGCGCTCGAGCAGAAGCTCACCAACGACCCGAAAGAGCAGGAGGTGCGCAAGATCTTCGCCGAGCGGGCCGCCAACCTACGCAAACAGGTGGCCGACCTGCCAGCCTCCTGGGAGCAGGGGCGAGCCGATCTGGCGCGCAAGCTCGACGAGTTGAAGGCGGCCAACGCGCCGGTTGCGGAGATCAACGCCGCGCAGAAGGCCTTGGACACCTATCCGAAGTCGCCGGATGACGCCCGCAAGGCATGGACCACGCAGGCCACCGGGGCGGCCGGACGCGCCAATCCGCCGATGCCGCACGCGACACCGTTCCCGAGCCTGAACCCGGATCCGGTGAAGAACGAGCAGGAGCGCAACACCAAGCGGCTGAACTTCCTGACCCTGGTGTTCTGCCTGATGGTGGGCACCGCGGCGCTGCCGCACATTCTGATGCGCTACTACACGACGCCCTCGGTGACGGAGGCGCGCAAGTCGGTGTTCTGGTCGCTGTTTTTCATCTTCCTGCTGTACTTCAGCGCGCCGGCGCTGGCGGTGCTGGTCAAGTACGAGGTCTACGGCTTCGTCGTCGGCAGCAAGTTCTCCGAACTGCCCGCGTGGGTGGCCGGCTGGTCCAAGGTGGATCCGCGCCTGCTGACGATCACCGACGTCAACAAGGACGGCATCGTGCAGCTGGCCGAGATCACGCTCGGCCAAGACATCATCGTGCTCGCCACGCCGGAGATCGCCGGCCTGCCGTACGTGATCTCGGGTCTGGTGGCCGCCGGCGGTCTGGCGGCGGCGCTGTCCACCGCCGACGGATTGCTGCTGACGATCGCCAACGCGCTGTCGCACGATCTGTACTACAAGATGATCAACCCCAACGCCTCGACGCAGAAGCGGGTGACGATCTCCAAGATCCTGCTGCTGATCGTGGCGGTGCTGGCGGCCTGGACGGCGCAGCAGGCGCCGGCCGACATCCTGTTCCTGGTGTCGGCCGCGTTCTCGCTGGCGGCGGCGGGCTTCTTTGTCCCGCTGGTGGCAGGCGTGTTCTGGAAGCGGGCAACCAAGTGGGGCGCGATCGCGGCGATGATCGGCGGCACGGTGGTGACCTGGTACTACATGATCACCACCCAGCCGTGGCTGCGCGGCGTCTTCGGCGTCACCGGCCCGGTGTCCGACTACATGTGGTTCGGCATCTCGCCGATCTCCGCGGGCATCTTCGGCCTGCCGGTCGCGCTGGTGCTGATGGTCGTCGTGTCGCTGCTCACGCCGGCGCCCGATCAGCGCACGCAGGACTTCGTCGAGCACGTGCGCTACCCGAACCTGAAAGGCGAGAAATTCAGCACGCTGGCGACCTGACGCCGACGCGCTGAAGACACAGAAACGGGCCCTGCGGGGCCCGTTTCTTTTCATACACCCAAGGCGCCGCTCAGCCGGCGATCAGAATCGCGCGGAAATCGTTGACGTTGGTCAGCGTCGGTCCGGTGACCAGCGAATCGCCCAGCGCACCGAAGAAGCCATGTCCATCGTTGTTCGCGAGCGCGTCGACGGGGCGGATGCCGAGAGCAAGCCCGCGCGACAGCGTATCCGGCGTGGCGAAGGCGCCGGCGATCTCCTCCGCGCCGTCGACGCCATCCGTGTCGGCCGCGAGCGCATACACGTTCGGCGCGCCGCCGAGCGCGATCGCCAGCGACAGCAGGAACTCGACGTTGCGCCCGCCGCGCCCGTGGCCGCGCACGGTCACCGTGGTTTCGCCGCCGGACAGCAGCACGCACGGCGGCGCGAACGGCTGGCCGCGGCGCGCCACCTGCAGCGCGATGCCGGCGAGCGCCCGGCCGACCTCGCGCGCCTCGCCCTCGATGCGGTCGCCGAGGATGTAGGCCGCAATGCCGGCATCCTGCGCGACGCGGGCGGCCGCCTCCAGCGCCGCCTGCGGCGTGGCCACGATGTGCGTTTCGATGTTTGCCAGGCGTGCGTCGCCGGGTTTGACGCTTTCACCGCGGCCGCTTTCCAGCACCTCGCGCACGTGCGGGGCAAGCGGCACCGCGTAACGACGCACGATTTGCAGCGCGTCGGCGCAGGTGGTGGGATCGGGAACGGTCGGGCCGGAGGCGATGTCGATCGGATCGTCGCCGGGCACGTCGGACATCGCCAGCGTCACCACCTTGGCGGGATGGCACGCGGCGGCGAGCCGACCGCCCTTGATCGCCGACAGGTGCCGGCGTACGCAGTTCATTTCCGAGATCGTTGCCCCCGAGGCGAGCAGCGCACGGTTGACCGCCTGTTTGTCCGCGAGCGTCAATCCCGGCAACGGCAGGGCGGCGAGCGCGGAACCGCCGCCGGAGATCAGACACAGCGCGGTGTCCTCGGCCGTCAGCCCCTGCGCGATCTCGAGCAGCCGCCGCGCGGCGCGCTCGCCGGCTTCGTCGGGCACCGGGTGCGCGGCCTCGACGATCTCGATGCGCCGGCACGGCACCGCATAGCCGTAGCGCGTGACCACGAAACCCTGCAGCGGGCCCGGCCAGTTGTCCTCGACCGCGCGCGCCATCGCCGCCGACGCCTTGCCGGCGCCGAGCACCACCAGCCGCCCGCGCGGCGGCGGCAGATATTTGGGCACGACGAGCGCCGGCTGTGCGGCGGCGACGGCGGCATCGAACATCGCGCGCAACAATGCGCGCGGATCCTTCGGTGTTTGCATGAGGAATGCGCCCGCGGCGTGTGGCTCGGCCCGACGGCTGGCGGAGAGAGTGGGATTCGAACCCACGATAGGTTATTCACCTATACACGCTCTCCAGGCGTGCGCCTTAGACCGCTCGGCCATCTCTCCGGGTGCGGCGATTATAGGAGGCCCATGGGGACGCTCCCGCACTTAATGATCGCGGAACGTCACCACGTGATCGGCGTCGAGACGGATGCCGATTCGTTCGCCGATGGCGTGATCGTGATGGCTGGGAACCAGCGCCAGGACCTCGCGGCCGCTCGCCAGCCTCAGCGTGTAGACGAAGTCGCCGCCGCGGAAGACCTTGCGCACGACCTCTGCGGTGAGCGGGCTCGTATCGTCGTGCACGACGTCGTCGGGACGCAGCAGCACATCGACGTGGCAACCTTTGCCGCAGACGTCGCAGCCGCTCTCGCAGACGAGCGGCACGTCGCCGCGCAGCTCGCCCAGCTCGATCTGCAGTCGCTCACGATCGAGCACGCGACCGGGCAGAAAGACCCCTTGGCCGATGAAGTCGGCCACATAGCGCGTGGCGGGTCGGTGGTAAAGCTCGTAGGGGCGGTCCCATTGCTCCAGGCGGCCGCCGTGCATCACGCCGACGCGATCGGCGATCGCGAACGCCTCCTGCTGGTCGTGCGTGACGAACAGGGCGCTGGTGCCGCTGTCTTTCAGAATCTGCCGCACCTCGGCGCTCAGACGCGCGCGCAGCTCGACGTCGAGGTTCGAGAAGGGCTCGTCCATCAGCAGCAGCTTTGGCGCCGGCGCCAGCGCGCGCGCCAGCGCCACGCGTTGCTGCTGGCCGCCGGAGAGCTCGTGCGGATAGCGCTGCGCAAAGGCGGACAGGCCGACTAACGCCAGCATCTCGCGCGCGCGCCGGGCACGCTGCGCCGCATCCAGGCGGCGCAGCCCGAACGCGACGTTGTCGATCACCCGCAGGTGCGGAAACAAGGCATAGTCCTGGAACACCAGGCCGACGCCGCGCCGTTCCGGCGGCACGATCTCGCCGGGCCGCGAGACGACCGTGCCAGCGATGCGGATCGTGCCCGACTGCACCGGCAGAAAACCGGCGATGGCGCGCAGTAGCGTGGTCTTGCCGCAGCCGGAGGAGCCGACGATGCAGCCGATCTCGCCGTCGGCCAGCGACAGCGACAGGTCGCTCAGCACATCGGCCTCGCCGCCAGCGTAGGCGACGCGCAGCGCGTCGATGCCGAGGATCGGTGCCGCCATCGTCGAGGTCTCGGGTGCGAATGATTATAGTTCTCATCGAACGCCATGACGCCGCCGTCCTCCTCTGCCGTCACTGCGGGCGCTGCCGCGCCGCATGCGGCGCGCGCGCGGGCCGGCGGCGCCCTGGCCGCGCTGCTGACCGCCGTGTGTGTTGCGGCGGTCGCCGTGCCGGTGGTCAGCGTCTTCGCCAGTTTCCTGCAGCCGGGCGATTCCTGGGCCACGCTCGCGCATCTGTCGCGCACGGTCATCCCGCGCGCGGCGCTGGAGACCTTTGCGCTGGCGGCGCTGGTGACCGCCGGCGTGGCGTTGCTCGGGGCGACCTCCGCGTGGCTGGTGGCGGCGCTGGAGTTTCCGGGGCGGCGCTTCTTCGAGTGGGCGCTGCTGTTGCCGCTGGCGATGCCCGCGTACATCGTCGCCTATGCCTACACGGACTTCTTGCAGTACGCAGGGCCGCTGCAGAGCGCGCTGCGCGCCGCCTTCGGCTGGCAACGCGGCGACTACTGGTTTCCGGAGATCCGCTCGCTGCCCGGCGCGGCCTTCGTGTTCGTGCTCGTGCTCTATCCGTACGTGTATCTGCTGGCGCGCACGGCCTTTCTGGCGCGCACCGCATCGATGGTCGATGCGGCCCGCTCGCTCGGGCTGTCTGCCTGGGCGACCTGGATGCGGGTGAACCTGCCGCTGGCGCGGCCGGCGGTGGCAGCCGGCGCGCTGCTGGCGCTGATGGAGACGATTGCCGATTACGGCGCCGCCTCGTACTTCGGCCTCTACACGTTTACGACTTCCATTTACCGCGCCTGGCTTTCGCTGGGTGACCGACTGGCGGCAAGCCAGCTTTCGGCCGTGCTGCTGCTGGTGGTGATCGCGGTGATGACGCTGGAGGAGCGCGCGCGCGGCCGCGCCCGCTTCCATGCGGCGCCCAACACCGCGCGACCGGCGCTGCGGACGCCGCTGCGCGGCTGGCGGGCGTGGCTCGCGGTTTTCGGTTGCTGCGTGCCGATCGCACTCGGCTTCGTCGCGCCGCTGGCGATTCTCCTGGCGCTGGCGCGGCCGGCGCTGGCGACGCTGTCCTTGGAGCGCTATCTCGCCTGGGCGGGCAACAGCCTGACGCTTGCGGCCGCGGCCGCGGCGGCGACGTTGGCGCTGGTACTCGCAATCGCCTATGCGGCGCGACTGGCGCCCAGTGCCCGCGCCACCGCGCTGGCGAAAGCGGCGGCGCGTGCGATGAGCCTTGGATATGCCGTGCCGGGTGCGGTGATCGCAGTGGGCATCCTGCTGCCGCTGGCGGCGTTCGACAACCGGCTCGATGCCTGGATGAGGGCGACCTTCGGGATCGGCACCGGCCTGCTGTTGACCGGCAGC
>JANWUU010000240.1 GCA_025057735.1 Burkholderiaceae bacterium | reverse complement strand
GACGAACGCGCGGCTGCGCCCCGAGGCGTCGACCGTCCGCCGCAGCAGCACGGTATCGCCGTCGGCGGCGAGCTCCTGGGACGCCAGCCAGCCGGCCACAGCCGGCGAGAGGCGGAACTCGGCGGCCACGTCGGCGCGCGGCGCGCCCTCGCGCACCACACCGGCATCGGCGCGCTCGCCCAGCGCCAGCAGCAGGGCGTCGATCAGGACCGACTTGCCCGCGCCGGTTTCGCCGGTCAGCACCGTGAAGCCGGGGGCGAACTCCAGCTCCAGGGCGTCGACGAGCACGAAGTTGCGGATCGACAGCGACAGCAGCATGCAAGGCGCGGCGGAAGTACGCGCGTGCGCGCGCGGGGCCGAATCGTAACGGCTCGCGCCTTGCCCTATGCGCGGCCGTGCGGCTCGCTCGGCATCACGTTCCAGTGCAGCTTCTGCCGTAGGGTGGCGAAGTAGTTGTAGCCGAGCGGGTGCAACAAGGTCACCGCCTCGGTGCTGCGCCGCGCGCGCACGATATCGCCGGGGATAAGCAGCGAGAAGGACTGCATGTCGCAGTGCGCCGAGGCGTCGCGCACGTCCGTGAGCTCGATTTCGATCACGCAGGTGTCCGGCAGCGTGATCGGGCGGTTGGACAGGGTCTGCGGGGCCACCGGCACCAGCACCAGCCCAGCGAGCGAGGGGTGCAGGATCGGGCCATTGGCCGACAGCGCATAGGCGGTGGAACCGGTCGGGGTGGCGACGATCAGGCCGTCGGCGCGCTGGTTGTACATGGTGACGCCGTCGACCCGGACCGTGAACTCCACCATGCCGCCGGCCACGCCGCGGGAAACCACGACGTCGTTGAGGGCGCGCCCGCGGAAGACGACCGCCCCGGCCCGCAGCACCTCCGCCTCCAGCAGGATGCGGCGGTCGGTCACGTAGCGGCCGCCAAGCATGGCCGCCAGCACCTCGATCTGGTCGAGCGCGATGTCGGTGATGAAGCCCAGCCGGCCGTGGTTGACGCCGATCAGCGGCACCCGGAACGGCGCCAGCTCGCGCGCGATGCCGAGCATCGTGCCGTCGCCGCCCAGCACGATGGCGACGTCGGCGCGCTCGGCGATTTCCTGCAACGAATGGCCCGGATAGGCGTCCAAACCGGCGGCATCGCGCGTGGCGGCATCCAACAGGGGCGTGGCGCCGGCCCGCTCCACGATGGCGGCGATCGCCGCCAGTGGCTCGCGGATGCCATCGGCGCGCGGCTTGCCGAAAATACCCGCGTACTTGAAGCTTTGCGCCATGGTCCGCACTGTATCAAGAACGTCAGTAAGCTTGCGCCGTGCGGCTCCCGCCGAGCCGGTCGCTCAGCCTATGCAACCCGTCCTGGACGAACGCGCCCGCCGACTGCTGAAGACGCTGATCGAGCGCTACATCGCCGAGGGGCAGCCGGTGGGCTCGCGCTCGCTGTCGAAGCTGTCCGGCCTGGACCTTTCCCCGGCCACGATCCGCAACGTCATGTCGGATCTGGAGGAGCTGGGCTACGTGGCGAGCCCGCACACCTCGGCCGGCCGCGTGCCGACGCCGCGCGGCTACCGGCTGTTCGTCGACACCCTGCTCACGGTGCAGCCGCTCGAGGAGCAGCAGACACGGGCCATCGAAGACCAGCTGCAGGCGGCCGAGCCGCAGCGGGCGATCCAGACCGCGGCCCAGCTGCTGTCGAACCTGTCGCACTTCGCCGGCGTCGTGTTCACGCCGCGCCGCGCATCGACTTTCCGCCAGGTGGAGTTCCTGCGCCTGTCGGAGAAGCGCGTGCTGATGATCCTGGTGACGCCGGAGGGCGACGTCCAGAACCGCATCCTGCTCACCGAGCATGCCTACACGCAGGCGCAGCTGGTGGAAGCGGCCAACATCCTGAACCAGCATTTCGCCGGGCTGACCTTCGAGGAGACGCGCCGCCGCCTGCAGGGCGAGCTGGCCGCGCTGCGGGTGGAGATCGCGCGCCTGATGGAGGCGGCCGTGCAGGCCGGCGAGACGGCCATCGAGGAGGCCGACCCGGTGCTGATCTCCGGCGAACGCAACCTGCTGGGCGTGGCCGATCTCGCCGCGGATCTGGACAAGCTGCGCGCGCTGTTCGATCTGTTCGAGCACAAGACGCGGCTGCTCAACCTGCTGGACGTGTCCAGCCGCGCGCAGGGCGTGCAGATCTACATCGGCGGCGAGTCGCAGCTCGTGCCGCTGGACGAGATGAGTCTGGTGGTGGCGCCCTACGAGGTCGGCGGCCGCGTGGTCGGCACGCTGGGCGTCATCGGCCCTACGCGCATGGCCTACGAGCGGGTGATCCCGATCGTGGACATCACGGCCAAGCTGCTGTCCAACGTTCTCAGCCAGAACTGACCGACGGCCGCGGCGGCCCCGCCTCGGCGAGCGCGCCGGGCGATGGTCTCGCGCGGGCCGGCGCCGCGATGGCGCTTCGCGCGGCAAACGGTGGGGCGCCGGGCATTGGCTGGGCGACGCAGAAGACCCCGAAGCGTATACGGAAGCCCTCGCCGTCGGCCGACGACGGCGCCTCGCCGGTCGCGCGCACCTCCTCCAGCGCCGACTGGCCGGCGCGGCGCGCCGTCGCCTGCACCGCACGCGCGCATTCGGGGCCGGAGGCCCGCACCGCGACCGCCTGGTCCAGATAGGGCGGCGGCTCCCCGCGTGCCGCGGCCGCCAGATTCGCCGCCGCTGCCGTGACGTGTTCGCGCAGGTTCTCCGTCAGTGTGCCGAGCGCCTGCGCCAAGGTCGCGAGCGCGGCGCGCGACGGCGCCGTCATCCGCACCCGGGAGCGGTCGGCGGTGGCCGCGCCGAGGCGGATCAGCTCGTCCAGGATGGCCCGCGGATGGAAGTCCTTTGACACCGAGTTGCACAGCCGCTCGAAGCTGCAGGCGTCGGGCCCCGTCCCGCGCAGCGGCAGCGCCAGCGGCTGCCCGTCGGCGTCCCGGTAGGCCGGATCGGCGAGCCAGCGGGCGATCACCGAGGCCGCCAGCGAGCGCCGGCCTTCCTCGGCACCCTCGCCGCGGCGTGCGTGGCCGAGCGCACGCACATCCTTGCGATGCACGCCGGACAGCAGGCTCAGGGCGGAGTCGGTCTGGCGTCCGCCGCGGGCCTGAAGTTCGTCGCGGGCGGCGAGCAGGAAAGCCCCCTTGAGCGCTTGCGCCAGCATCGGGTATGTGACCCCGTGGGCGACCAGCAGGCGAATCCAGGGCATCCACAAATCCACCGAATGCCGCAGCAGCAGGTCGGCGGCGGAGGTTTCGCCGGAGGCGGGCAAGTGGGCTGGCACGGACGACACGATGATCAACGGGCCGCGATGCTGCCGGTCATTATTTCGTGCCCCACGCAAGCGGCGTAGCCGCGCCGACGTGCCGCGATCGCCGCTATGCGTTAGGCGCGTCAGCCGATCGCAGTGGAGCGCCGGCAACGGCGCGGGCGCGGCTGGCGCGGAGCGCGCGCTAGCATGCGGCCGATGAGCGCCCCCGCTTTCGATCACGCGGCGGTCGGAAAGACCGCCGTGCTGCTGGTGAATCTGGGAAGTCCCGCCGCGCCAACCGCGCGGGCGGTCCGCCCATATCTGCGGCAGTTCCTGTCCGATCCACGCGTGGTCGAGATTCCGCCGCTGCTGTGGCGGCCGTTGCTGGCGTTGATCCTCGCGGTGCGGCCAGCCAAGTCGGCCGCCAAGTACGCGACCATCTGGACCGAGGAAGGCTCGCCGCTGATCGTGCATACGCGCCGGCAGGCCACGCTGCTGCGCGGTTATCTGGGCGAGCGGGGGCTGGACGTGGAGGTCGCCTGGGCGATGCGCTACGGTGAGCCGTCGATCGGCGCCGCCTTAAGCGAGCTGCTGGCGCGCCGGGTCGAGCGTCTGCTCGTGCTGCCGATGTACCCCCAGTATTCCGGCACCACCACCGCGAGCGTCTTCGATGCGGTGAGCGCTGCGTTGTCCGGCGTGCGCAACGTGCCGGAGGTCCGCTGGGTGAAGCACTTCCACGATCATCCCGCCTACATCGAGGCGCTGAAGGCGCGCGTGCTCGCGCACTGGCAACGGCACGGACGGGCCGTCGACGAAGGCGGCAAGCTGCTGATGAGCTTCCACGGCGTGCCGCGCCGCACGCTGGATCTGGGGGACCCGTACCACTGCGAATGCCATAAGACCGCGCGCCTGCTGGCCGAGGCGCTGGGCCTGGCGCCGGACCAGTACGCGGTGGCGTTCCAGTCGCGCTTCGGTCCGGCGCAATGGCTGCAGCCCTACACGGCGCCGCTGCTGGCCGAGCTCGCGCGCGCGGGCACGCGGCGGGTGGACGTGATCTGCCCCGGCTTCGTCGCCGACTGCCTGGAGACGCTGGAGGAGATCGCCGTCGAGGGGCGGGCCACGTTTTTAGCCGCCGGCGGGCGGACGTTCCATTACATCGAGGCGCTGAACGATGCGCCGCCCTTCATCGAGGCGCTCGTGCAGATCGTGCGGCAGCACGCGCAGGGCTGGCCGGTGGCGCGGGCCGAGCGCGCCGGGCGCGAGGAAGCAGCGCGCCGCAGCGCCGCCCGCGCGCGCCTGCTGGGGGCGCCGGCCTGACGCCCGCTCCGGGCGCCGGGGACTTGAAATCCGGCGCCCGCTCCCCCATGTGCCACCAGTTGAAAACCTGACTCACGCAAGC
>JANWUU010000225.1 GCA_025057735.1 Burkholderiaceae bacterium | reverse complement strand
CGCGGCCAGGAGGGCATGGAACTGGCGCTGGACGCGCAACTGGCGGCGCGCCACGGGCGGCGGCGCGTGATCAAGGACAACCTGCAGCGCTTCGTCGAGGACGACTGGCTGCAGGCGCCGGTCAACGGCGGCGACGTGGCGCTGTCGATCGACAACCGCATCCAGTATCTGGCCTACGCCGCCCTGCGCGATGCCGTGCACTTGCACCAAGCCGACGGGGCGGCCGCCATCGTCATCGATGCCAGGACCGGCGAGATCCTGGCGCTGGCCAATTACCCGAGCTTCGATCCGAACGAGCGCGGCCGCTGGGCCGCCGAGGCGCTGCGCAACCGTGCGCTGCGCGACACCTTCGAGCCCGGCTCGACGCTGAAGCCGTTTTCGGTGGCGGCGGCGCTGGAGGCGGGCGCGGTCACGCCGCAGCAGACTTTCCAGACCGCGCCGGGCTTCATCCGCATCGCCGACCGCACGATCCGCGATGCGCACCCGCATGGCCTGCTGACCGTCGAGCAGATCGTGGCCAAGTCGAGCAACGTCGGCACCGTGCGCATCGCGCTGGCGCTGCCGGCGCAGACGCTGTGGGACGTCTACGCCGGCGCCGGCATCGGCCAGCCGGTGATGCTCGGCTTTCCGGGCGCTGCGGTCGGGCGGCTGCGGCCGGCGAAGGCCTGGCGCGAGATCGAGCAGGCCACGATCAGCTACGGCTATGGCGTGTCGGTGTCGCTGGCGCAGTTGGCGCGCGCCTACCTGGTGTTCGCGCGCGAAGGCGACCTGGTGCCGCTGTCGCTCACGCGCCTGCAGGCGCCGCCGCCCTCGGTGCGCGTGCTGGCGCCGCAGACCGCCCAGGCGTTGCGGCGCATGCTGGAGATGGCCGCCAGCAGCGAGGGCACTGGGGCGCAGGCGCGCGTGGCCGGCTATCGCGTCGCCGGCAAGACCGGCACGGCGCGCAAGCTGCGCGAGGGCCGCTACGTGAACGAGTACATCGCCTCGTTTGCCGGCTTTGCGCCGGCCTCCGAGCCGCGCATCGTAGTCGCGGTGATGATCGACGAGCCGCGGGCGGGACGTTATTACGGCGGCGAGGTCGCCGCGCCGGTGTTCGCGCGCATCGCCACCGCGGCGCTGCGTGTGCTGCAAGTGGCGCCGGACGCCGCGCCCGCCGCCGAGCCGCCGGCCCTGCTGGCGCTGGCCGAGCGGAGGGCCGCGCGATGAGTGCACCGGTCGAGCAGGCGCTGGCGTGGCTGGCCGCCCGCGGCTGTCGCTACCCGCACGCGCGCCTGACCGTGGACAGCCGGGCGCTGCGCGCCGGCGACGTGTTTCTCGCGCTGCCGGGCCGCCGCGGCGACGGCCGCGCCTTCATCGAAGCGGCGCTCGCCGCAGGCGCCGGCGCCGTGCTGGCCGAGGCCGAAGGCTGGCCGCCGCCGCGCGAGGATGCGCGCGTCTTGTGGCTGCCCGGGCTGGCCGGGGCGCTCGGGGCACTGGCGGCGCGCTTCTACGGCGCGCCCAGCGAGCGGTTGCTCGCGGTCGGGGTCACCGGCACCAACGGCAAGACCTCCTGCACTTTTTTCAGCGCGCAGCTGCTGTCGGCGGCAGGGCTGCGTTGCGCGGTGATCGGTACGGTCGGCGTCGGTTTCCCCGACGGCGCGCTGGCGCCGAATCCGCTGACCACGCCCGACGTCGCTACGCTGCAGCGGTGGACGCGCGAACTGGCCGACGCCGGCGCCCGCGCGCTGGCGCTGGAGGCGTCTTCGATCGGACTCGATCAGGGGCGGCTCGACGGCATGGCCTTGCGCGTGGCGGTGTTCACCAACCTGACGCGCGACCACCTGGACTATCACGGCACGCTCGAGCGGTACGAGGCGGCCAAGGCGCGCCTGTTCGAGTGGCCGACGCTGACCGATGCGGTGATCAACCTGGACGACGCCGCGGGCCTGCGCCTGGCGGCGCGACTGCGTCCGCAGGTGCGGTTGACCGGGTATACGCTCACCGATGCGACGGCGCCGCGGGCCGCGCGGCGGCTGGCGGCAAGCGACGTCGCGGTCACCGCCGACGGGATCCGCTGCGTGGTCTCCGATGGCAGCGCGCAGCTGCCGCTGGCGCTGCCGCTGCTCGGCCGCTTCAACGTCGCCAATGCGCTGGCGGCGATCGGCGTGGCGATCGCCGCCGGCGTGTCGTTGCCGCAAGCCGTGGAGGCGGCGGCGCGCCTTGCCGCGCCGCCAGGGCGTCTGGAGCGCCTCGGGCAGGGGCCGCTGGCGGTGATCGACTATGCGCACACGCCGGATGCGCTAGCGCAGGCGATCGCTGCGCTGCGGCCGGTGGCGCAGGCGCGCGGCGGCGCGCTGTGGGTGGTGTTCGGCGCCGGCGGCGAGCGCGATCCGGGCAAGCGGGCGCCGATGGGGGCGGCCGCTGCGGCCGCCGATCGCATCGTGCTGACGAGCGACAACCCGCGCGGCGAGGATCCGGAGGCGATCCTCGCGGCCGTGGCCGTTGGTGTGCCGGCCGGCGCGGCGCTGACGCGCATCGTCGACCGCGCAGAGGCGATCGAATGGGCGCTCGCGCACGCCGCAGCAGCCGATGTCGTGCTGATCGCCGGCAAGGGACACGAGACGTATCAGGAAATCGGCGGCGTGCGGCGTCCTTTCTCGGACCGCGAGCAGGCGCGCGCGGCGCTGGCGCGGCGGGCAGCGGCACCATGATGCGGGTGGCGGAACTTGCGGCCAGCATCAGCGGCGCGCGCTTGATCGGCGACGGCAGCGCGCAGCTGCAGGGCGTGGCCACCGACACGCGGCAGCCCGTGGCCGGTTGCGCGTTCTTCGCGCTGCGCGGCGCGCGCTTCGATGGGCATGACTTCGTGGCCGCCGCCGCCGCGGGCGGGGCGGTCGTCGCGGTGGTGCAGCGGCCGGTGTCGGCGGCGCTGCCGCAGATCGTGGTGGCGGACACGCGGCGCGCGCTGGGGATGGCGGCGGCGGCCTGGCGTGCGCGCTTTGCGTTGCCGCTGATCGCGGTCACCGGCAGCAACGGCAAGACGACGGTCACGCAGATGATCGGCGCCATCCTGGCGCAGGCCTTCGGCGCCGAGCGGCGGCTGGTCACACGCGGCAACCTGAACAACGACATCGGCGTGCCGCTGATGCTGTTTGCGCTGCGCGCCACGCATCGCGCCGCCGTGCTGGAACTGGGCATGAACCAGCCCGGCGAGATCGCCTGGCTGGCGCAACTGGTGCAGCCGACGGTGGCGCTGGTCAACAACGCGCAGCGCGAGCATCAGGAGTTCCTCGACGGCGTGGAGGCCACCGCGCGCGAAAACGGCGCCGCGATCGCCGCGCTGCCGCCGGAGGGCATAGCGGTGTTTCCGGCTGATGATGCCTGCGCCGGCATCTGGCGGGCGCTCGCCGGCACGCGCCGCGTGCTGGATTTCGCGCGCGTCGGCGCGGCGGCGGTCACGGCGCAGTACACGCTGCGGCCCGACGGTGCGACGCTGGCGCTCGCCACGCCGAAAGGCGCATTCGAGGTGTCGCTGTCGCTGCCCGGTGCGCACAACGTGCACAACGCACTGGCCGCCGCCGCGGCGGCGCTCGCCATCGACGTGCCGCTGG
>JANWUU010000204.1 GCA_025057735.1 Burkholderiaceae bacterium | reverse complement strand
TGGCGCCGGCGCGCGATCGTGACGTTGCGCGCCACCCGCGTGGTCAGCACGATCTTGGCGTCGCCGGCGGCGATGCGGTCGGTCAGCGCCTGGGCGGCGTTGCGCACGATGTTCAGCAGTGCCTGGATCAACTGCTCGCGGTCGCCGCGCAGGTCCGGCACCGAGGCGTCGTAATCACGCTCGAGCGTCAGACCGCGCGGAAACTCCGCCAGGATGACCGCGCGCACGCGCTCGGTCACCTCGTGGATGTTGAACTGCGCCACCACCCGCGGGCTGCGGTGCGGCGCCAACAATCGGTCGACCAGCGCCTGCAGGCGGTCGGCCTCGTCGATGATCACGCGCGTGTATTCGCGCTGCTCGCGGCCGGGCAGTTCGCGCTCCAGCAGTTGCGCGGCGCCGCGGATGCCGCCCAGCGGGTTCTTGATCTCGTGCGCGAGATTGCGCAGCAAATGGCGGCTCGCCTCCGAGAGGTCGAGCCAGTGCTCCTCGCGCGAGACCTTGAGCTGACGCTCGATCTCGGTCAGTTCCAGCGCCAGCGGATGCTCTTCGTCGTACAGTGCGCTCGCCACCGCCTGCACCGGCAGCGGCTCCTTCAGCGGCCGCCGCAGTTCTAGCACCTGCCTGCGCTGTCCCAGATCGTTGGCGCGCGCCGCCGTCAGCAGGCGGTTGATGGCGGCGGCATCGACGAACAGGCGCTCCAGCGGGTGCCCGAGCAGCGCGCGCCGGGAGACCTCGAAAAGCTGCTCGGCCGCCTGGTTGGCGAAGGCGACCTTGGCGTCGGAATCGATCAGCAGGACGGCGGTGGCGAGCAACTCCAAGCCGCCGTAGCGCGCGGGCTGGGCGGGTTCGGCCGCCCGGCGCGCCAGCCATGTCAGGGGGCCGCTCATCGCGGCCCCTTGCGCCGCGGCGGCGTTACGGCCGCAGCAGCGACAATTCGCGGCGCAGGGCGGCGATGTTGTTCTCGCCGCGCTGGATTTCCTCCTGCAGCCGCTGCACGCGTTCCTGGTAGCGCGCGTAGTTGCGCTCGTCGGCGCGCCGCTCCGGTTCGCCCTGGTTGAACTCGGCGCGCAGGCGGGCGAGGCGCTCCTCCTCGACGCGCAGTTCTTCCTCCAGGATGCGGCGCCGGTCGGCGTCGCGGGCCCGCTGCGTGTCGGCATCGACGCGCGGGAAACTGGCCGGCTGCGCACGTTCGCCGTTGGCGGCGGCGGGCCGTGCGGGCAGCCGCGGTGCCGGCACGGTGGTGATGGGGCCAATGTCCAGGCGCCGGCAGTCCTTGCTCGGACCGACATTGGTAAAGGTCGCCCGTCCCTCGGCGTCGACGCACTTGTAGATGGCGTCGCCCTGCGCCTGCGCGGCGCCAGATACCAGCGCAGCTAACGCCCACGGCATCAAGCCCGGTTTCATCGCGACTCCCGCTCGGACCTATGACCGCGTCAGTGTACGTCACGTCGGCACCGCGCCAAATCCCGCCGAACGCCGCAGCAGGCGACCGAAAGCCCCGCAATTCAAGCGCTGTCCGCGCGCGCCCGCGGCCCGCGCGCGCCGGCGCGGGCCGCGCGGGCGCTCACAGCGAGTAGTACATGTCGAATTCGACCGGGTGGGTGGTCATGCGGAAGCGCGTGACCTCCTCCATCTTGAGGGCGATGTAGGCGTCGATCATGTCGTTCGTGAACACGCCGCCGCGGGTCAGGAATTCGCGGTCCTTGTCCAGGCTCTCCAGCGCTTCGTCGAGCGAGGCGCACGGATGCGGGATCTTGGCCGCTTCCTCCGGCTCCAGGTCGTAGAGGTTCTTGTCCATCGGATCGCCCGGATGGATCTTGTTCTGCACGCCGTCCAGCCCCGCCATCAGCATGGCGGCGAAGGCGAGGTAGGGGTTGGCGGTCGGGTCCGGGAAGCGCACTTCGACGCGCCGCCCCTTCGGATTGGCCACGTACGGGATACGGCAGGCCGCCGAGCGGTTGCGGGCCGAGTACGCGAGGTTGATGGGCGCCTCGAAGCCTGGCACCAGGCGCTTGTACGAGTTGGTGCCCGGGTTGGTGATGGCGTTCAACGCCTTCGCGTGCTTGATGATGCCGCCGATGTAGTACAGCGCAAAGTCCGACAGGCCGGCGTAGCCGTTGCCAGCGAACAGATTCACACCGTCCTTCCACACCGACTGGTGCACGTGCATGCCGGAGCCGTTGTCGCCGACCACGGGCTTCGGCATGAAGGTGGCGGTCTTGCCGTAGCTGGCGGCGACGTTCCAGACCGTGTACTTCAGGATCTGCATCCAGTCGGCACGCTTCACCAGCGTGTTGAACTTGGTGCCGATCTCGCACTGACCGGGCGCCGCGACCTCGTGATGGTGCACCTCCACCTCCACCCCCTGCTGCTCAAGCAACAGCGCGATCTCGGAGCGGATGTCCTGCAGGGAGTCCGTCGGCGGCACCGGGAAATAGCCGCCCTTGACGGCCGGGCGATGCGCCAGGTTGCCGGCCTCGTAATCGATGCCGCTCGACCAGGGCGCCTCCTCGGACTTGATCTTCACGAAGCAGCCCGACATGTCGACGTTCCAGGTCACCGAGTCGAAGATGAAAAACTCGGGCTCCGGGCCGAAGTAGGCCGTGTCGCCCAGCCCGGTGGACTTCAGGTAGGCCTCGGCGCGCTTGGCAAGCGACCGCGGGTCGCGCTCGTAGCCCTTGCCGGTGGACGGCTCGATCACGTCGCAGGTCAGAATCAGCGTGTTCTCCTCGCGGAAGGGATCCATG
Source organism: Burkholderiaceae bacterium (assembly GCA_025057735.1). Next base: position 131 of record JANWUU010000204.1, on the reverse strand, counting down.
CGCGCGGTCGTCGGGTCCGGCATCAGCAGCATGTCGGAGGCTTCGATCCCTTTCCAGCCGGCGATCGAGGAGCCGTCGAAGGCGTGCCCATGCTCGAACTTGTCCTCCCCGAAGGCCTTGGCCGGCACCGA
>JANWUU010000138.1 GCA_025057735.1 Burkholderiaceae bacterium | reverse complement strand
CCGCTGGTGCTGATCGCCGAGGTCGACTCCGTCGCGCAGGCGATCGAACTGGCGAACGCCTCGGACTACGGCCTGACCGCGGGCTTCTATGGCGCGGTCGACGAGATCGAGGAGTTTCTGGACCGCATCGAGGCCGGCGTGCTCTACGTCAATCGCCCGCAGGGGGCCACCACTGGCGCGTGGCCCGGCTATCAGCCCTTCGGCGGCTGGAAAGCGAGCGGTACGACCGGCAAGGCGATCGGCTCTTTCTGGTACCTGCCGCAGTATCTACGCGAGCAGTCGCAGACCGTGGTCGAGTAATGAGACTCATCGCGGCAGTTGCGCCGCAAGCGCGTGCGTCAGCGCGGCGGCACCCACCGCGCGACAGCCGGCCGCGTTCTGCCCGCACCACAGCGGTGAGAAATCGCCGCTGCCCCGCGCCTCGGCCGCCGCGCGCAGGGGCGCCAGCGCTGTGGCCGCGAGCGGGAAGGGCGGCGCGGCGTCCTGCATCGGGCCGAGATCGCGCATCAGCCGGTTCACGATGCCACGCGCCGGCCGGCCGCTGAAAAGGTTGGTCAGCGCCGTGTGGCGCGCCGCCTCGCTTTGCAGCGCGGCGCGGTGCACGGCGCTGGTCGTGGCTTCCGGGCAGAGCAGGTAGGCCGTGCCGACCTGCACAGCGGCGGCGCCCAACGCGAACGCCGCCGCCACCCCGGCGGCGTCGGCGATGCCGCCGGCGGCGATCACCGGCAGGTTCACCGCACGCACAATCTGCGGCAGCAGGGCGAACGTGCCGGCCTGTTCGGTCAGGTCGTCAGACAGGAAATGACCGCGGTGGCCGCCGGCTTCCAGTCCCTGCGCGATGATGACGTCGACACCTTGGTCCTGCAGCCAGCGCGCCTCCCGCACCGTTGTTGCCGAAGACATGACGACGGCACCCGTGGCCTTCACGCGCGCCAGCAGCGCCGGTGCCGGCAGCCCGAAATGGAAGCTCACCACCGGCGGCCGTAGCGCCTCCACCAGCTCAGCGGCCTCTTCGTCGAAGGGACGGCGCGCCGGCACGACGGCGCTCTGCGGCGGGTCCAGGCCAAACTCCTGGTAATACGGCGCCAGCAACGCGCGCCAGCGCGCTTCACGGCGCGCATCGGGCGCCGGCGGCCGGTGACAGAAAAAATTCAGGTTAAATGGTTGGCGCGTGGCCGCGCGGATCCGCTCGACCTCGGCGCGCACCGCCGCCGGCGCAAGCATCGCGCAGGGCAGCGAACCCAGCCCGCCGGCGGCGGACACGGCAATCGCGAGCGCCGCGTCCTGCACGCCGGCCATCGGCGCCTGCACGATCGGCAGTTCGACTTGCAGCAGATCTCGCAGTGCGATTCGCATCGAAGGTCGCGTGCCGCCTGCGCGCGCGGTGATGACGCGCTTGGGCCGCCACAAGACAGCCGGCCCCGGCGCGGCGACCGGCGGCGCTCATAAGAATAGCGACTCCACCACCTTGCCGTTGACGCTGATGTCGCACTTGTCGGCCGCCCGGCCGCGCGCGCCCTGCACGGCGGAGGCGACGCCGCCGGCGATGCCGCCCATGTCGCTGAGCACGGAGCCGAAGTAACAGTCGCCGCCAATGGCCAGCGAACGATAGTTAGCGTTCAGCCGCTGCGTCGGCGTGTACGGCGGGAAACGGCCGCGCAGCACGGGGTCGCCGTTGACGGTGATTGTGAGGTCGCGCTCGCGCGGGTTGTACGTGCCGCCGAACTCCAGTTTCTGGCCGTCGACGACCACACTTTTCGGCTGCGCCGACCGCATCGGCGTTGCGCAGGCCGCCAGCGCCAGGGCGAGCACGCTGCAGGCAGTCAAGACCAGGGGAACGGTTCATCCTGATGTCCTCCACTTTGATGTTGGGTTGCTGTTGGGATGGGGGCAGCCGGGCGCCGATGCCCAAACGGCGGCCGCAGGCGGACGGCGACGGCGACGGCGGTTGCGCCATTGAAGCAGCGCGGGCGGCGCGCGGACAGTCATCGACGGCACACGAGGTCCGGTAGTCGGACACTCGGACTAGCCGTGCGTGAAGCGGGCATCGCGCTGGCGCGGGGACCCGCCGTCGGGGCCGGCCAGCGGCTACAGCGGCTTCTTCAGCGCGTGGCCGATCTCGCCGACGATGCCACGCCGGAATGCCAGGACGCAGACGACGAAAATGACGCCCTGCGTGATCGTCACCCAGGCGCCCAGTTGCGCCAGATAATTCTGCATCGTGACGATCAGCGCCGCGCCGACCACCGGGCCGAATACGGTGCCGAGGCCGCCGAGCAGGGTCATCAGCACCACCTCGCCGGACATCGTCCAGTGCACGTCGGTGAGCGAGGCGAGCTGGAAGACGATCGATTTGGTACCGCCGGCCAGGCCCGACAGCGCGGCCGACAGCACAAAGGCGAGCAGCTTGTACTTGTCCGTGTCGTAGCCGAGGGAAATGGCACGGTTTTCGTTCTCGCGGATCGCCTTTAACACCTGGCCGAAGGGCGAGTGGACGATGCGGTAGATCAAAAGGAAGCCACCGAGGAAGATCGCCAGCACGAACGGGTACATCGCACTGGCCGGCCGCAGATCGATCAGGCCGAACAGGTAGCCGCGCGGCACCGCTTGGATGCCGTCCTCGCCGCCGGTAAAGGGCGCCTGCAGGTAGAAAAAGTACATCATCTGCGCGAGCGCCAGCGTGATCATCGCGAAGTAGATCCCCTGGCGGCGGATGGCGAGCGCGCCCGCCACCCAACCGAGCGCGGTCGAGCAGGTGGCCGCGAATAGGATCGCCAGTTCGGGGGTGAAGCCCCACACCTTGGCGGCATGGGCGGCGGCATAGCCGGCGGTGCCGAAAAACATCGCATGCCCGAAGGACAACAGCCCGACATAACCGATCAGCAGGTTGAAAGCGCAGGCGAACAGCGCGAAGCACATCACCTTCATCATGAAGACCGGGTAGACCGCCAGCGGCGCCAGGATGAAGATGGCCGCCATCACGATGAACGCGATGCGCTGATGCCGCAGGTCCGTGCCGGCGGCAGCGGAGGCGAGGGGGTGGGCGACGGCCGTCATGCGCATCTCACTTCTGCGTGCCGAACAGGCCGGCCGGTCGCAGCAGCAACACGATCGCCATGATGATGAAGATCACGGTGTTCGACGCCTCCGGATAGAAGACCTTGGTCAGCCCTTCGATCAGCCCGAGGCCGAAGCCGGTCACGATCGATCCCAGGATCGAGCCCATGCCGCCGATGACCACCACCGCGAAGACGACGATGATCAGATCCGCCCCCATCTGCGGGCTGACCTGGTAGATCGGCGCGGCCATCACGCCGGCGAGCGCCGCCAGTCCGACACCGAAGCCGTAGGTGAAGGTGATCATGCGCGGCACGTTGATGCCGAAGGCCTGTACCAGTTGCGGGTTCTCGGTGGCGGCGCGCAGATAGGCGTCGAGCTTGGTGCGCTCGATCACGAACCAGGTGGCGAGACAGATGACGAGCGAGGCGACGATCACCCAGGCGCGGTAGTTGGGCAGGAACATGAAACCCAAGTTCTGCCCGCCGGTCAGCTGCTCGGGGATCCGGTAGGGCAAGCCCGAGGAGCCGAACTCGTTGCGAAAGATGCCCTGGATGATCAGCGCCAGCCCGAAAGTCAGCAGCAGGCCATAAAGATGGTCTAGCTTGTACAGGCGCGACAGGATCGTGCGCTCGATGATCACGCCGGTGGCGCCGACCACAAGCGGCGCGATCGCAAGCGACCACCAGTAGCTGACCCCGGCCTTCTCCAGCAGCAGGTAGGCGCAAAAGGCGCCCAGCATGTACTGGGCGCCGTGCGTGAAATTGATGATGTTCAGCAGCCCGAAGATCACCGCCAGGCCGAGCGACAGCAGGGCGTAGAACGATCAGCCCGATCAGCAACTGCCCGAGGAGGGCCTGCGTCGGAATGCCGAGTATTTCCATCGGTCAGGCGCCCGCGTCACGGCCGCCCGCGGAGCGGGCGGCCCCTTGTCAAGCGGGCGTCACTTCTTGACCAGCGGACAGTCGCCCTGATCCAGCGGCCGGAACGCCTGGTCGGCGGGAATGGTGGCGCGGACCTTGTAAAGATCCCATGGGCCCTTGGATTCGCCCGGCTTCTTGACCCCCAGCAGGTAGGCGGGGTGGATCTTGCGACCGTCGGGACGGATGACGCCTTTGTCGAACAGCGGATCGTCGGTCGGCATCTTCTTCATCTGTTCGATCACCTTGGTGCCGTCGTCCGTCTTGATGGCCTCGACCGCCTTCAGGTAATGAAGCACGGATGCGTAGACGCCCGCGTGGATCATGTTCGGATAGTTGTTACGCGGCGCATCCTTCGAGAAGCGTTGGGCGAAGGCGCGCGTCTGGTCGTTCAGGTCCCAGTAGAACGTCTCCGTTAGGATCAGACCCTGGGCAGTCTGCAAGCCGAGCGCCTTGACGTCGTGCAGGAAGACGAGCAGGCCGGCCAGGTTCTGGCCGCCCCGCACGATGCCGAACTCCGCCGCTTGCTTGATGGAGTTGACGGTGTCGCCGCCGGCGTTGGCCAGCCCGATGATCTTGGCCTTGGATGCCCGTGCCTGCAGCAGGAAGGAGGAGAAGTCTTGCGTGTTCAGCGGATGCCGC
>JANWUU010000134.1 GCA_025057735.1 Burkholderiaceae bacterium | reverse complement strand
ACCGCCCGCGCCGGCGGTGACGACCCCGCTGCCGGCCACGGCACCGCCGCCGGCGGCCACGCCGGCACCGGCAGTGACTGCGCCGCCGCCCGCACCGGTGGCTGCCGCCGCCCCGCCGGCGACAGCGCCGCAGGCGCCTGTGCCGGCCATGCCCGCCGCTGCGCCGGGAGCGAAACCCGCCGCGGCCGGCGGACGCTTCAGCGTGCAGATCGCCGCCTTCGCCGTCGAGGGCGTGGCGCAGAGCGTGCGGGCGCGCGTGGCCGAGCAACTCGGGCAGGCGGGGGCCGGCCTGCCGGCGCCGCGCGTGGAGCGGCGCGGTAACCGTTCCTTCGTGCTGGTCGGCGACTTCGACGAGCGGCCCGCGGCGGAAGCCGCCGCCGCGCGCCTGCGCGAGGTGTTGCGGCAGGATGTGGTCGTCGAGCAGCGCCGTTGACGCGCGGGCACAGCCTCGGTCGAGTCGCGCGCGCTGCGGCATGGCCGCTGCGTTGCTTGCGAGCGCCGTGCTGCTGGCCGCCTGCTCGACGGCCCCGCGCCGCGGCGCCTTCTATCAAGACGACGGGCCGCCCGACCGGGTGCCGGTCGACCTGGCGCAGGTGCCCGATGCGCAGCCGCGCGTCGAGCCGTTTCACCCGTACGCCAACCGGCCGTACCAGGCGCTCGGCCGCTGGTACACGCCGATGACCGAAGACCGACCCTACCGGGCGCGCGGTCTCGCTTCCTGGTACGGGCGGCAGTTCCACGGGGCGCGCACCGCAAGCGGCGAGATCTACGACATGTTCGCGATGACGGCCGCGCATCCGACGCTGCCGATCCCGAGCTATGCGCGCGTCACCCATTTGGCCAACGGTGCCTCGGTCGTGGTACGCGTCAACGACCGCGGCCCGTTCAAGGAAGGGCGCCTGATCGATCTGTCCGACGCGGCGGCGGTCAGGCTCGGCCTGGCCGCGGCCGGCACCGGCCTGGTGGAGGTCGAGCGGTTGACCTTCGACGACATCCGCGCGCTGCAGGGTGAGGGCCCGGTGCCTGCCGACGGCCGCTGGTCGGTGCAGTTGGGCGCCTTCGCCGAGGAGGCGCGCGCGCAGGCCCTGCGCGAGAAGGTGGCGCCCGCGCTGGCGCTCGCCGGCGGACCGGCGCCGCGCGTGGAGCGCGACGCGAGTATCTTTCGCGTGCTGGTCGGCCTGCTGTCGGATCGCGCCGCCGCGCAGCAACTGGCCCGTGAGCTGCAACGGCTCCTCCAGATGGAGACGGCGCTGCATTTTCGTCCCTGACCGCCGATGAACCTCGCCGACCTGAAGCATTTCGTCGACCGGAGATGGGACGACGATCTGCTGCCGCGTCTGGTCGAGTACGTGAAAGTGCCGGCCAAGTCGCCGGCGTTCGACGCCGACTGGCGCGCGCATGGCCACCTGGAGCGCGTGGTGCAGGACGCCCACGCGTGGGCGCGCATGCAGGCGATCGCCGGCCTGACGCTGCAGATCGTCCGCATCGGCGATCGCACACCGTGCCTCTTCTTCGACATCCCGGCCACCGGCGGCCGCGGCCAGGACCGCACGGTGCTGTTCTACGGGCACCTCGACAAGCAGCCGGAGATGGCCGGCTGGCGCGAGGGTTTTGGACCGTGGACCCCGGTGATCGAAGACGGCAAGCTGTATGGCCGCGGCGCGGCCGACGATGGCTATGCGATCTACGCGGCGCTGACCGCGATCGCGGCCGTCGATGCGCAGGGCATACCGCGCCCGCGCTGCGTGGGCATCATCGAGACCTGCGAGGAATCGGGCAGCTTCGACCTGCCGGCCTATCTGGAGATGCTGGCGCCGCGCCTCGGCGACGTGGCGCTGGTCGTGGGGCTGGACTCCGGCTGCGGCGACTACGAGCGGCTGTGGGTGACGACCTCGCTGCGCGGGCTGATCGGCGGCACGCTGACGGTGGAGATCCTGCGCGAGGGCGTGCACTCGGGCTATGCCAGCGGGCTGGTGCCAAGCTCGTTCCGCATCGCCCGCCGTCTGCTCGACCGCATCGACGATGCGGAAAGCGGCCGCGTGCGCGACCCGGCGTTTCACGCCGAGATCCCGCCCGAGCGGCTGCAGCAGGCACGCCGCGCCGGCGCCATCCTGGGCGATGCGGTGTGGCGGGCGTTTCCGTGGGTCGCCTGCAGCCACGGGCCGTATGGGCATGCGATGCCCACGACCACCGATCCGGTGGAAGGCATCCTGGCGCGCACCTGGCGACCGGCGCTGTCGGTCACCGGGGCCGACGGGCTGCCGGCACTGGAAAATGCGGGCAACGTCTTGCGGCCGAAGACGGCGCTGAAGCTGTCGTTGCGGCTGCCGCCGACGGTGGACGCGCAGCGCGCCTCGCAGCGGCTGCGGGCGCTGCTGGAGGCCGATCCGCCCTATCACGCACGCGTGCGTTTTGAGCCGGACTGGGCCGCGAGCGGCTGGAATGCGCCCGCCACCGCCCCGTGGCTGGCGCGGGCGGTCGAGGAAGCCTCGCGCGCCGCCTTCGGCCGCGAGGCGGCCTGGATCGGCGAGGGCGGCACGATCCCGTTCATGGGCATGCTGGGCGCGCAGTTCCCGCAGGCGCAGTTCCTGATCACCGGCGTGCTGGGCCCGCAGTCCAACGCGCACGGCCCGAACGAGTTCCTGCACATCGGCTACGCGAAGCGGCTGACCGCGGCGGTGGCGGCGATCCTGCCCGCCGTTTCGTGAGCGTCCCGCCCGACCAGCTCGAGTTCTCGCTGTCAGCGCGCGCGCTGGAAATCGCGCGCCAGCGGCCGTGGGCGACGGCAGCCGCTTTCGCGCTGCTGGTGGGCGCGGCCGCCTGGATCTATGTCGGCGTGCGCAACGCGCTGGTGGCGATCACCGTCAGCCACCTGCAGGCGCTGCTCGACACCGAGGTCGCGGCGCTCGATCTGTGGGTGCGAGAGAAGCAGTTGAACGCCGAGCGCTGGGCGCGCGAGCCGCGCCTGCGCGCCGCCGCGCGGACGTTGCTGCACGAGGAGACCGCCTGCCGCGGACCGGCGCGGCAGCAGCTGCTGGCGGCGCTCGACGGGCTTCTGGGGCCGGAGACGGCGCCGGCCGCGCTGCTGGTCGGCCGCGACGGCCGGGTG
>JANWUU010000063.1 GCA_025057735.1 Burkholderiaceae bacterium | reverse complement strand
TCGCTCGATGCGCTGCTGCCGGAGGCCTTCGCCGTCGTCCGCGAGGCGGCCCGACGCACGCTCGGCATGCGCCATTTCGACGTGCAGCTGATCGGCGGCATGGTGCTGCACGACGGCAAGATCGCCGAGATGCGCACCGGCGAGGGCAAGACGCTCACGGCAACGCTGGCGGTTTACCTGAATGCGCTGACCGGCAAGGGCGTGCACGTGGTGACGGTCAACGATTACCTGGCCAGCCGCGACGCCGAGTGGATGGGCAAGGTGTACCGCTTCCTCGGCATGTCGGTGGGGGTGATCCTGTCGCAGCAGGCCACCGAGGAGAAGCGCGCCGCCTACGCGGCCGACATTACCTACGGCACGAACAACGAGTTCGGCTTCGACTACCTGCGCGACAACATGGAGTACTCGGTGGCTGACCGCCGCCAGCGCGGGCTCGTGTACGCGATCGTCGACGAGGTGGACTCGATCCTGATCGACGAGGCGCGTACGCCGTTGATCATCTCCGGGCCGGCGGAGGATCACACCGAACTGTACCGCCGCATGAACGAGGTGCCGCCGCTGCTGACGCGGCAGAAAGACGAGAAGGGCGACGGCGACTTCTGGGTCGACGAAAAGGCGCACCAAGTGCACCTGTCGGAGGCCGGGCACGAGAAAGTGGAGGGCATTTTGGTGCGCATGGGTCTGCTGGCGGAGGGCGAAAGCCTGTACGCCCCGCAGAACATCGTGCTGATGCATCACCTGAACGCAGCGCTGCGCGCACACCACCTGTTCCATCGCGACCAGCATTACGTCGTGCAGAACGGTGAGGTGATCATCGTCGATGAGTTCACCGGCCGCCTGATGCCCGGCCGGCGCTGGTCCGAGGGGCTGCACCAGGCGGTGGAGGCGAAGGAGGGCGTGCCGATCCAGCAGGAGAACCAGACGCTGGCGTCGATCACCTTCCAGAATTACTTCCGCATGTACCAGAAGCTGGCCGGCATGACCGGGACGGCCGACACGGAGGCGTACGAATTCCAGGAGATCTACCGCCTGGAGGTGGTGGTCATTCCCACCCACAAGCCGATGATCCGCATCGACCACCAGGACAAGGTTTACCGCACCGTCAAAGAAAAGTATGCGGCGATCATCGCCGACATCAAGGATTGCTACGCACGCGGTCAGCCGGTGCTGGTCGGCACCACCTCGATCGAAAATTCCGAGGTCCTGTCGCGCCTGCTGCAAAAGGAGGGCTTGCCGCACCAGGTGCTGAACGCCAAGCAGCATGCGCGCGAGGCGGAAATCGTCGCCCAGGCCGGGCGGCCGAAGATGATCACCATCGCCACCAACATGGCCGGGCGCGGCACCGACATCGTGCTCGGCGGCAACGTCGAGAAACAGATCGACCAGGTGCGCGCCGATCCGAATCTGTCGGAGGCGCAAAAAGAGGAGCGGATCGCCCAGTTGCGTGCGGAGTGGCAGAAGCTGCACGATCAAGTGGTCGCTGCCGGCGGCCTGAAAATCATCGGCTCGGAGCGGCACGAGAGCCGGCGCATCGACAACCAGCTGCGCGGCCGCGCCGGCCGCCAGGGCGATCCGGGCGAATCGCGCTTCTACCTGTCGATGGAGGATCCGCTGCTGCGCATCTTCGCCGGCGACCGCATGCGCGCGATCATGGACCGGCTGAAGCTGCCGGAGGGCGAGGCGATCGAGGCGGGGATGGTGACGCGCTCGATCGAGAGCGCGCAGCGCAAGGTGGAGGCGCGCAACTTCGATATCCGCAAGCAGCTCCTCGAGTACGACGACGTCGCCAATGACCAGCGCCGCGAAATCTACCGCCTGCGCAACGACATCCTGGAAGCCGAGCGCATCGACGAAATGGTCGACAATCTGCGGCGCGGCTTCTTTACCGACCTGTTCCGCAGCTACGTGCCGGCCGAGTCGGTCGAGGAGCAGTGGGACATCGACGGCCTGACCAAAGTGCTGGCCGAGGACTGGCAGATTCACCTGCCGATCCGGCAGTGGCTGCAGACGGAGGACAAGCTCGACGACGAGACGATCCTCGCCCGCATCCTGAAAGCCGCCGACGAAGCCTATGCGGCCAAGGTGTCCGTGGTCGGCCGCGAGGTGTTCGCCGGCTTCGAGCGCTCGATGATGCTGCAGGTGCTGGACCAGCACTGGCGCGAGCATCTGGCGGCCCTCGACCACCTGCGGCAGGGGATCCACCTGCGCGGCTATGCGCAGAAGCAGCCGAAGCAGGAGTACAAGCGGGAGGCTTTCGAGCTGTTCGGCATGCTGCTGGACCGCGTGCGCGCCGACGTGGTCAAGATCCTGATGAACGTGCGCATCCAGACGCAGCAGGAAGTGGAGGCCGCCGAGCAGCGGATCGAGCGTGAAAGCGAGCGGCTGATCGAACGGGCGCGGGCGCAGCACACGGAATTCGGCAGCGCGGTGGCCGAGGAGCCGGTGGACGTCGAGACCTTGACGTTGCCCGAGCCGGAGCCGGCCCGCGCACAGCCGCGCGCGCAGCCGATGCGGCGCCTCGGCGCCAAGGTCGGGCGCAACGATCCGTGCCCGTGCGGCAGCGGCAAGAAGTACAAGCAGTGCCACGGCAAACTGGCCTGATGCGCCGGGCGCGACCGTCCCTTGGCGCCTGCGCGCATCCGCTGCGGTCGGCGTAAACGGAAGCGACGATGTCCGTGAACCTGCGCGCCCCCGATCCTGCCGCGCTGGCGCCGGTGGCCGGGCTCGATCTGGGCTGGGCCGAAGCCGGCATCCGCAAGCCGGACCGCAAGGACCTGCTCGTGGTGAGCATCGGCGCCGGCGCGAGCGTGGCTGGCGTCTTCACGCGCAACCGTTTCTGCGCCGCGCCGGTGATCATCTGCCGCGAGCATTTGGCGGCCGGCGCCGGCGTGCGCGCCCTGCTGGTCAACACGGGCTGCGCCAACGCGGGCACCGGTGCGCAGGGACTCGCCGATGCGCGCGCCAGTTGCGCCGCGCTGGCGCACCTGCTCGGTTGCGCGCCGACCCAGGTGCTGCCCTTCTCCACGGGCGTCATCATGGAGCCGCTGCCGCTGCCGCGCCTGCTGGCGGGGTTGCCGCAGGCGGTGGCGCGGCTGGCACCGGATCACTGGGCGCAGGCGGCCGAGGCGATCATGACCACCGACACGGTGCCGAAGGCGGCGTCGCGGCGCCTGACGCTGGACGGCTACCCGGTGGCGGTGACCGGCATCGCCAAGGGTGCCGGCATGATCCGGCCGGACATGGCGACGATGCTGGCCTTCGTCGCCACCGACGCCGCGGTGGCGCAGCCGCTGATGCAGCGGCTGATTCGCCGCCTCGCCGACGCGTCGTTCAACCGCATCAGCATCGACGGCGACCAGTCGACCAACGATTCGTTCGTCGTGATCGCCACCGGGGCGGCCGGTGTGGCGCCGATCGTGTCGGAGGACGATCCGCGCCTCGCGGTGCTGGCCGACGCCCTGCAACAGGTCGCGGTACAGCTCGCCCAGGCGATCGTGCGCGACGGCGAGGGCGCGACCAAGTTCATCGAGATCACGGTCGAGGAAGCCGCGAGCGAGCGCGAGGCGGCGGCGGTCGCCTATGCGATCGCGCACTCGCCGCTGGTGAAGACGGCCTTTTATGCCTGCGACCCGAACCTCGGTCGCATCCTGGCGGCGGTGGGCAATGCCGGCATCGGGGACCTCGATCCGGCGCGCGTGCAATTGCATCTGAACGATGTCTGGGTCGCGCGCGACGGCGGACCCCATCCCGACTACCGGGAGGAGGACGGCCAGCGTGCGATGCGCGAAGCCGAGATCCGCGTGCGCGTGCAACTGGGCCGGGGCCGCGCGAACACCGTTGTTTGGACCTGCGATCTGTCGCATCAATACGTGTCGATCAACGCCGACTACCGCTCATGACGACCGGTGACGCCGCCCTCGAGGTCCTCCGGCCGCTGCAGGCGCTGCTGGCGCGGCTCGAGCCACTGCTGCCGCCGGCGGGCGACATCGACTGGAGTGCGCCCGCCTACCGCTGGCGCAAGCGGCGTTACCTGGGAGTCGAGGTCGGTCGCCTCGAGCCGGTGCACCGGGTGGCGCACGTCGCCGCCGAGGATCTGCGCCACATCGAGGCGCAGAAAGAAGCGATCCTGCGCAACACCGAGCAGTTCGTGCGCGGCCTGCCGGCCAATCACGTGCTGTTGACCGGAGCGCGCGGAACCGGCAAGTCGTCGCTGATCCGCGCCTGCCTGACCCGCTTCGTCGGCG
>JANWUU010000053.1 GCA_025057735.1 Burkholderiaceae bacterium | reverse complement strand
CAGCAGCGGCTGAAAATAGCTGCGAAACTGCGCGGCGAGGATCAGATAGATCAGGCCGATGCCGAGCAGGAACAGCACGCCCATGGCGTCCAGGCTTTCCTGGATGTCGTCCAGCTCGCCGGTGAAATCCAGGTCCACGTTGGGATAGCGCGCGCGCAGCGTCTCCCACGCCTGCACGATGAGGCGGTTGGCCGCCACGGTGTCGGTGCGCGTCTTGTCCAGATTGGCCTCCACCGTGATCGTGCGGCGGAAGTTGTAGTGCTTGATCGTGCCCTTGCTCGTCGTGCTCTGCGCCTGCAGCAGCGCGGCGAGCGGCGCGATGCCGCCACCAGGCAGCGCCACCGGTTCAGCGAGCAGCGCCGCAATATCGCTGCGTGCCACCTCGCGACCCTTGACGCGCACCTCGACGCGCTCGCCGCGGTCGCGCAGCACCTGCACGATCTCGCCGTCCACGCTCAGCCGCACCAGCCGCGCGACAGTGGCGGCATCCAGCCCGCTGCGCGCCACTGCCTCGCGGTCCAGCGTCAGGCGCAGCTCGGGTCGCCCGGCCTGATCGTCGTCGACGACGTCCTGCGCGCCGGGGATGCCGGCGACGATGGCGCGGACCGCATCGGCGGCGGCGCGCAGCTCGGCGTAGTCGTCGCCGCGCACCTTCACGTTGATCGGCTTGGCGGTCGGCGGCCCGCCGGAGAGCACTGTGAAGCTGCGGCGCGCCGGCCCCGGCAGCGACTCGATCTCCGCGCGCAGGTCATCGACGATTTGCTGCACGTCGCGACCATTGGCGACGCGCGGGTGCAGCGAGACGACGAGCTGGCCGTAGGCGCTGCCGTACAGCGGCTCGGTCTCGGTGTACTTGATGCCGGCGTTGGCGACCAGCGCGCGCGCCTCGCCCGCGCGCAGGCGCGCGCGCACGCGCCGCTCCACGGCCTCGACCTCGCGCAGCGTGTCCTGCACCGCCGTGCCCGTCGGCATGTCGACGTTGACATAGAAAACGCGGATCGGGTCGAAGGCGAAGAACTGCACCCGCACCAGGCCGGCGGCGAAGACGCCGACGGCGGCCGCCAGCAGCAGCACGCAGGCGACCCCGAACCACAGCTTGTGGCGCATCACCGCGATCAGCGCCTGCGAATAGCGCAGGCGGATGGCGGCGTTGAAGCGCGTGCGCCAGCGCTGCGTCGGCGAAGATGTGGGCCGCTGCGCCAGCGTGCTGACGTGCGTGGGTAGGATCCAGAAGGCTTGCAGCAGCGAGATCAACAGCGCCACCGTGACCACGAACGGGATCACGAACATGAACTTGCCGACGATGCCGGGCAGCAGCATCAGCGGCAGAAATGCCGCCACGGTGGTCGCGATCGAGGCCACCACCGGGGCCGCCACCTCGCGCAGCGCCGCCAGCGACGCCGCCAGCGCCTCGGCGCCGCGCTGCAGCCGGTAATAAATCGCCTCCACCACCACGACCGCACTGTCCACCAGCATGCCGAGCGCGATCACCACGCCGAGCAGCACGGTGATGTTCAGCGTGTAGCCAAAGGCGTACAGCAGCGCGAAAGTGCCGGCCAGCGAGAAGGGAATGGCCAGCCCCACCAGCAGCGCGATGCGCGTGCCGAGGAACAGCCACCCGACCGCCACCACCAGCAGCAGACCGATGGCGGCATTGTTCTGCATGATGCCGATCGCCTCGCGCGTCGGAACGGTCTGGTCGTCGGTCAGCGACAGGGTCAGACCCAGCGGCGCCAGCGTTGCGTTGCGCGTGGCCACGTAGTCCTGGATGCGCGCGACGAGCTCCAGCGTGTTCGTGTAGCTCTTCTTCGTGATCGCCAGCGACACGGCAGCGCGCCCTTCGGAGGAGGCGAGCTGCGCGGGCTCGGCACTGGTGCGGGTGATGCGGGCCACTGCGTCAAGCGTCACGCCGGGCGCGGGTCGCGCGCGCGGGGCGACCGGCACGCGCGCCAGCAGCTCGGGGTCGGCCTCGGCGCCAACCACGCGCACGATCCACTCCTGCCCGCGGGCACGCGCGGTGCCGGCGGCGGTGTCGCGAAACCAGGCCGCCACCGCGTCGGCCACATCCGCCGCCGTCAGCTGGCGCGCGGCCAGCCGCGCGGCGTCGAACTCCACCCGCAGTTCCGGCTTGCGAAAGCCGGAGGCGATCACGCGGTCCACCCCCTTGATGCGCTCCAGATCGCCTTTGATTTGGTACGCGGCGTAGCGCAGCGTTTCGTCGTCGGCCTGTCCTTGCAGCAGCAACTGTGCGGTCGGAAAGCCGTTGCTGGTGGTGATCTCAAGTACCTCCGGCTGCTCAGCCTCGCGCGGCAGTTCGCGGTTGGCCTTGCTTTGGATCTCGCGCCGCAGGTCGTTGATCCGCTTGTCGAAGGTGCGCGCGTCGATGTCGCGGAAGCGCACCAGGATGCTGGAGACGCCCTCGCGCGACGTGGAGGTGACGAAACGCACGTCCGGCACGTTCTTCAGCGAGTCCTCCAGCGGCGCGGTGACGAGCCGCTCGACGTCTTCGGCCGAGGCACCTGGCAGCACCGTCACCACCGAGATCCAGTTGAAGTTGATCTCCGGATCCTGCTCGCGCGGCATCAGTGCGTAGCCGGCCGCGCCGAGCGCCACCGTCAGGGCGAACAAAATGTTCGCCAGCGGATGGTTGCGCAGCAGCGCTGCGACGAAGCGCATCGCCGCCTCAACGCTCGGCTGCGGTCGCAGCCACCGGTTGGCCGTCGCGCAGCGCTGCCTGCCCGCCGACGATCACCGGCGTCTCGGCCGCCAGCGGTGAGGGCGCCGGACGCCCGGCCTGCGCCTGCGGCAGCGGCACGAACCGCGCCCGCCCGCCCTCGGCGACGAACACGCCCAGCAGCGGCTGGCCGTCGCGGTCGCGCTGCACGATCACCTGCGCTGGCAGATGCGGGCGCGCGTCGCGCCAGCGCAGCCGGCCCTCGGTGCCGGGCGGGGGCGCTTGCTTGACGAAGGCCAGACGCGCCTCGCGCGTGCG
>JANWUU010000001.1 GCA_025057735.1 Burkholderiaceae bacterium | reverse complement strand
TACCCGTAGGGATGCTCGAAGAGGCGCGGCACGACGATGTGGCTGCCTTTGACCAGCCGCAGGCTGCGCGTGGCCAGCCGCTCGCCGCGCGCCGGCCGCGCGATCTGCCGCAGGAACGTCTCGGCCCAGGGGCCGGCGGCGTTGACCAGTGCGCGCGCCTCGATGGCAGCTTCCTGCCCGGCGTCGGTGCGCAGCGTCACCTGCCAGGTCTGCGCGCCGCGCTGTGCCGCCACGCAGGCGGTGCGCGTCAGCACGACGGCGCCGCGCTCGTGCGCGTCCAGCGCGCACAGCACCGTGGCGCGCGCATCGTCCACCCAACCGTCGGAGTACTCGAAGCCGCGCACAAAGCGCGGCTTCAGCGGCGCCCCCGCCGCATGCCGGCGCAGGTCGATCGCGGTACTGCCCGGCAGCAGGTCGCGCCGCGCCAGGTGGTCGTACAGGAACAGCCCGAGGCGGACGAGCCACGCGGGCCGCAGCGCCGGATCGTGCGGCAGCACGAAGCGCAGCGGGCGCATGATGTGCGGCGCGCTTCTGAGCAGCACCTCGCGCTCAAATAAGGCCTTGCGTACCAGCCCAAACTCGTAGTGCTCTAAGTAGCGAAGCCCGCCATGGATCAATTTGGTGCTGGCCGAGGAGGTGTGCTGGGCCAAGTCGTGGCGTTCGGCAAGCACCACGGTGTAGCCGCGACCGGCGAGATCGCGCGCGATCCCACTGCCGTTGATGCCGCCGCCGACGATCAGTACGTCACAGCGTTGCGGTATCGTCGCGTCCGTCGTTGCGCTCATGTGGTCAAACTTTACCGGCCGCGTCAACGTTGGGAGAGCCGATGAAACGCCGACTGCTGCTGAAATCTGCCCTACTTGCCTGCCTGCCCGCGCTGGCCCCTGCCGATGCAGCATCCGCGCCCGTTCCGGGACAGCCCGCCCCCCCTTTTGAGCTGCGGGACACCGCGGGCAACCTGGTGCGGCTATCCGACCTGCGCGGCCGCTACGTGGTGCTGGAGTGGACCAACCCGGCCTGCCCGTTCGTGCAAAAGCACTACGACAGCGGCAACATGCAGGCGCTGCAGCGACGGTTCACGGGCGAAAAGGTCATCTGGCTGACGATCAACTCCACCGCGCGCTCGCACCCCGAGTTCCTGCCGCCCGAGCAGATGGCGGCCTGGATGAAGCAAAAAAATGGCGCGCCGAGCGCGATCCTGCTCGATCCGGACGGCAAGATCGGGCGCGCGTATGGGGCCCGTACGACGCCGCACATGTTCGTGATCGATCCGAAGGGCGCGCTGATCTACGCCGGCGCCATCGACGACCGCCGCAGCACGCAGGCGGCCGACGTGAAGACCGCCCACAACTACGTGGCCGCCGCCCTCACCGAGGCGATGGCCGGCAAGCCAGTCACCACGGCGAGCACGCAAGCCTACGGCTGCTCAATTAAGTACGCAGACTAAGCGCCGGCGCGTACCGCCGCCGGCTACCGCGGTCGTGGCTTCATGCCAGCATAAACCCACGCCGCGGGCGGTATGGCCGCCGCACTGACTGCGAAGAAGGCGGCAACCCCGCCGCAACGGCTCGACGATCCGCCATGCTTGCTAACCAGTTTTTTCGCCGTGCGCTACTGCCGCTTCTTGGCTTCGTTGCGGCTTGCCAGACCGCTGCCCGCGCCGCGCAGAATCACACCGAACCGGCGCGCGTGAGCGTCGCACCCGCGCGCGCGGTACATCTGTTCCCCGAGCGCGACGCGCCGGCCAGCGTGGTGGCGCGCAACGAAAGCCGGCTGGCAGCCGAGATCGCGGCCCGCATCGTGGCGATTCCGGTCGACGTCGGACAGCGGGTCGCTGCCGGCGCCGTCGTCGTGCAACTGGACGACGCCGACGCGCGGCTAGCGCTCGTGCAGGCTGAGGCGGCGTTTGCCGCGGCACAGGCGCGCCTAGCGCTGGCCGAAAGCCAGCTCGCCCGCGCGCGCGAGCTGCGCGCGCAGGCGTTCATCTCGCCGGAGGCGTTGACGCAGCGCGAAACCGAGCTGGCCGTCGTGCGGGCAGAGGTCGGCAGCGCGGAGGCGGCGCTCGCCGCCGCACGCCGCACGCTGCAGAAGACCGTCGTGCGGGCGCCTTTTGCCGGCGTGGTGATGGCGCGTCCCGGTCAGGTTGGCGAGATCGCACAGCCGGGCGCGCCGCTGCTGGTGCTGAAGGATGCCGCGCCGCCAGAGATCGCCAGCCCCATTCCGGCTGCGCTGGCCGAC
>JANWUU010000399.1 GCA_025057735.1 Burkholderiaceae bacterium | reverse complement strand
CGGCTGGTCGACGCCGGCCACACGGTGGTGGTGATCGAACACAACCTGGATGTCATCGCGCAGGCCGACTGGGTGATCGATCTCGGACCGGAGGGCGGCGACGGCGGCGGCCGCATCCTGGCGCAGTGCGCGCCGCAGGAGCTGGCGCGCCTGCCGACGCACACCGGCCGCGCGCTGCGCGCCTTTTTACGCTCGCGCGAAGCAGCACGCTCCCTATCGTGAAGCTGACCGGCGGCGCCTCGCCGAAGACCTTTTGCTGCGCTTCGGCTTCGGGTATTGCACCAGCGCGGCGATACGCTGCTCGAACGGATCGCGCCGTGACAGCGCACGTGCTTGACGCGCACTGATCAGCGGATAGTGCCGCAGCGCTGCTAAACGATCGTGCACGGCCCAGCAGTCGTCGCCGTTGCTGACCCACAGCTTCGGATCGATGCGCCGCAGATCGAACGCAGCTGAGTAGCTGCGCAACGTACGCCGGCCGCGCTTGTCGGCGTATTCGTGGAAGTAGGACATCGCCAATTCGCGCAGGCTGCGGTAGACCGGATCGCGGTAACGCAATGCCACGCCGTTGGTCTTCGAGATCGCCCCCCAGCAGCGGCCGCGCCGGAAAAGGGCCACCACATGCGGGTGGTCGCTGATGTCGCAGTCCAGATGCATGAGCAGCGGCGGCTCGCCGTTGATCCACAGCGCGCAGGCGGCCACAAAAGCGCCCTCCACGCAGTGCGCGCGGCGGTGCTTCAGGACGCCACGCACCGAGCGCACAGTCTCGCCGTCTAACTCATGGTTGATCGGCAGCGCGTTCAGAAACGCCTGGATGCGCTGGGGGGTCCGCAGACGCCTCAGCAGCGCGTATTCGCGCGCAGTCAGGCCGAGTTCGGCGGCGCTGGGCACGCGGCGGACGGGTTTCATCGATCATGGATCCTAGCAGCGGCGCAGGCAGCTGCTCGCAGCCCGGCAGCGCTTGTCCTCAAAGGGACAGAGGCGACGATGCGGTTGCGACGCATCATTCTGGGTTTCTGATCGCCGCCAACGGCGGCAAGACAGTAAGCAGTCACTTTTTCTAGTGCTGCGATGGCCGGGGGCCTCCCCCACTTTCTTTGGGCCGTCGGCAGCGCTTCCGGCCGCAGTAACCGCGCCGGCGGCCATCCGGCTGCTGTCGGGTCCGGTTAGCCGCTCTTCTTTGTCTGCCGCGGTTGCGCAAGGTTTGTTAGCCGAGGACGGGCGACCACCGATCCAAAGTGCCCGTCGCAGGCGCTAGCCCATAACGTAGCCCGCGGCGGATACTCTGGTGGCCGACTTGTACGCGTTTTGCATCGACCAACCCGGCCAGCCGCCAAGGTTTGGCCGGAGCCGAGCGATCGACAACCTACTGACGGCCACCCTGCGCCGTACGCTGGAGCCGCTCACATCCCATAGAGACGGCCTATCCGGTTAAAAAACTCTCGTCTGACCCCACAACGAACAGGCCGCTGTGCGAGCGCCTTCGGCTCGTCTGCCGCTACGGCCCGCACTCCGCCGAGCCCGGCCAACCGACACGCAGGCGGCACTAGGTCGATGTCGCCGAAAGCGCTGCCGGCGTTACAACAGACGCGGTCATCGGCCGCACGCCGTTTGACGTTGCCCGCGATGCGCTGCCGCGAGGCAATCTTCCTTCGCGGGCCCAGTGCCCCGCCGCTGAGCACGGCCTCAAACGGTTCGTCGGGCGCGGCAGCGCATTTGTCTGTCCATGCTAGGCCGAACTTCAGCGACGGCAAGCTGCGCGACATCGGGATGCCGTTTTTTGCTTCGCCCCGGCGTCGTGGATCCGGGCCGCTACGAGGGCATCCAGCGCAGGGTCGCCAGCCGCCACAGACTCCTCTCTCGCTCTTCAACAGCGATCCAGCGCTGGCGCTGAGGCAGGCCACCTGGCAATCTGCGGCGGGCTGCGTGCATGCTACGCCGTCTCAATCGCGGATGCGCGGCACGCCTCATCCGTCTGGCGGGCCGGCGCGCGATTCCGCGCGCCGGCCCCACTGCCTACGATGCGTACTGCCCCCGCCTCAGGAGCCATCTTCTTGGTTTTCTCATGCGGGCTTTTTTGCCGTTGCTGCGTCTTGCCGCCGCCTCCACTGCGTTGCTGCTTGCCGCCGGTTGCGCCACCCTGACTGGCGACGCTTACCAGTCGATCAGCATCCACGCGGTGGACGCGCAGGAACGCCCGCTGCGCGGCCTGCGCTGCCGCATCGTCAACGGTACCACCACGTACTTTGGCGACACGCCGCTGCTCGGCTTACGTGTTCGGCGCTCCGCCGCCGACTTGCAGATTGAATGCCGCCACGGTGAGCAGATCGCGCGCGCCACCGCCATCGCGCGAGGCTCGATCGCCGACGGTGCACTTAAGATGCTGCTGCCCGGCGGCAGCGCGATGCTGGCGATCGATCACCTAACCGGTTACCGCTATGCGTACGCAAGCGAGCTGCGCGTCAAGCTCGGCGCGCACCTCATCTTCGATCCGGCCGTCGAAGGCGGTCGCCCGTTCCCCGTTGCGGTCGAGCTGCGCTGACCCGGCCGCTATCCTGCGGTGATGCCGCCGCTTGATCCCGCGCTCGCCGCGCGCCTGGCCGCCGTCGCACTGGCCAACGTTGGCCGCGAGTATCCGTTCCACCTCGTGCACCTGGCGCACGCCGACAACGACCTGCGACCGCCGCGCGCGCTGCATCCGGTCTTCGGCGCCAGCTACGATTGGCACTCCTGCGTGCACATGCACTGGACGCTCGCGCGCCTGCTGCGCCTGGCCCCGCACGCTGTCGATGCCGCGGCGATCGCGCGCCATTTCGACGACCGCTTCACGCCAGCACGCGTCGAGGCGGAGATCGCGTACTTGCGCGCGCCCGGCCGTGCCGCGTTCGAGCGGCCGTACGGCTGGGCATGGCTGCTTGAGCTGGCAACCGAACTTGACCGGCTGGCCGCCGGGCTGCCAGCGGCCCGTCGCTGGCAGCAGGCGCTGGCGCCGCTGGCGGCGTACCTCGTGCAAGCATTCATCGGCTTTCTGCCGCGCGCAGCTTGGCCCGTACGCGCCGGCACGCACGGCAACAGCGCCTTTGCGCTGATCCTGGCGCATGACCATGCCACCCACGCCGCCGACAGGGCGCTCGCGAACACGATCGCGGACACAGCCCGGCGATGGTTCGGTGCCGACCACGCCTATCCGGCCGCCTACGAGCCCTCCGGCGACGATTTCCTCTCGCCCGGCCTGTGCGAGGCGCTGCTGATGGCGCGTGTGCTCGGAGCGGCCGGTTTCCGCGCCTGGTGGGAGCGCTTCGCGCCGCCCTCGGTCGCGCCGTGGGTGACGCCGGTGGCCGTCAGCGACGACGCCGATCCGAAGATCGTGCACCTGCACGGGCTGAACCTCTCCCGCGCCTGGTGCTGGCGGCAGCTAGCCCCCTTGCTGCCGCCGACCCTGCAGCCGACGGCAATCGACGCGGCGCAGCGGCACCTCGCCGCGTCCCTGCCGGCCGCGACGGCCGGCGACTACGTGGGCACGCACTGGCTCGCGACGTTCGCGGTGCTGGCATTGAGCTTGCCTTAAGTCAGCAATTCCGGCCTTCGGTTTCGCGCCAGCGCGCCGATACTGCGTTCATCCCTGCGTGCGCGCCGATGACCGCTTCCACCCTTCGCCTGACGCTGCTCGCCGCCGTCGCGGCAGCGGCAAGCGCTTGCGCGACGATTACCGGCGGCTCGACGCAGACATTGGAGCTCGTGGCACTTGACACGCGCGACCGCCCGGTGCCTGGCATGGTGTGCACGCTGACCCACGGCGCCGGTACCTACACGGTGCAACTGCCCGCTGGCGAAATTAAGATCCGCCGCTGCGGCACCGAACTGCAGATCGAATGCCGGCGCGGCGAGCTCATCGCACGCGGCACGGTTGTGCCGCGCGCCGAAAGCGCAATCGCCCATGCTTTTCTGCCCGGGGGCTTGCTCGCGACATTGATCGATTACGCCACGGGCGCGATGTATACGTATCCGTCTCCTGTTGCGCTGCGCATCGGCCAGCACCTGCGCTTTGAGACCGGCGCACAGGCGCGCGCTACCTGGGTAGCAAGCGTTGGCCAGACGGCACTTGCCACCGACAGTCCGGAGTCAACTACCGTGGCTTCGGCGCCGCAGGCTGCGCCCCCGGTGGCAACCGCAGCAACAGCGGCCATCCGCTCTGCCCCGTCGATACAGCCAAGGCAGAGGCCGGCAGCAAAGAAAGACGACGCCGAGGCGGTGCCGCGCCGCATCGCGCCGCTGACGTGGTAGCAGGCCTATCCCCTAGGCCGGCTCTAACCGCAGGATGCCGCCGCTTGGCAAATCGGTGAGCAAGTAGACAAAGCCGTCCGGGCCGACGCGTACGTCGCGGATGCGCGGCAAATGGCCGCGCAACATAAATTCATCTTCAACGGCGCGCTCGCCGTCCAGCCGCACGCGGATGACGGCCTGACCGCGCAGCGCGCCCAGCAGCACGTCGCCGCGCCAGCGCGGAAAACGCTCGCCCATGTAAAAGGCCATGCCGGAGAGCGCCGGCGACGGCGACCAGTGCTTAACCGGCTGCGCCAGCCCGGGCTTTTCCGTGCCTTCGCCAATCTTCGTGCCGGTGATGTAGTTGACCCCGTAGGTGATGATCGGCCACCCGTAATTGACGCCGGCCTTAATGACGTTGAGCTCGTCACCGCCTTGCGGGCCATGCTCGTGCGCCCACAGCACGCCTGTCACAGGATGCAGCGCGGCGCCCTGCACATTGCGA
This sequence comes from Burkholderiaceae bacterium, assembly GCA_025057735.1. The sequence continues at coordinate 778 of JANWUU010000399.1, read as the reverse complement.
TGGCCAAGCGAGTAGATCTCCGGCCGCGCGTTCTCGTCCTGCGCGAAGGGGTTGCCCGGCGCCGGGCGTCCGTCGTCGGTCAAGCGCACGATCTTGCCGGCCAGATCGTCGAGGCGCTGAGCGCGCGCCATCGTGCCGCGATCGCCAAAGGTCATGTACAAAAAGCCGTCGCGGTCGAACACCAGGCGCGAGCCGAAATGCAGGCCCGAGCCGTCCTTCGGCTCCAGCCGCAGCAGCACCTGCAGGTCCTGCAGCCGATACGCGTTCGGCGCGCCAACCAGCCTGCCGCGCGCCAGCTCCGTGCCGTTGCGGCCGCGCTCGTCTTTCTGCGCGTAGGTAAGGTAGATCCAGCCGTTCTCCGCAAAGCGCGGATGCGCCGCAACCTCCAGCAGCCCGCCCTGGCCTTGCGGGTCGATGCGCGGCAGCCCTTCCACGGGCTTCGGCTCGAGCCTTCCCCCGTCGACGACGCGCAGCCGCCCGGGCCGCTCGGTGACGAGCCAGCGGCCGTCCGGCAGAAACGCCAGACTCCACGGATGCTCAAGCCCGCGCACCACCTCCACGATCCGCACGCGGTGCTCGCGGGTTTCCACGACCTGCGCGGCGGCCACCCCGGCGCCGCAGATGGCGGCAGCCAACAGCATGGCCCAGCGCAAGGCTGCGGCGCTGCAGTTCCTTATCCGATTCATAGTCGTCCCTCCTGTACCGCATGACAGGCGACCGCGCTGTCGCCCGCGCTGTGCCGATAGACCTGGATTGCCGGCGCCTCGCGCCGGCAGCG
>JANWUU010000366.1 GCA_025057735.1 Burkholderiaceae bacterium | reverse complement strand
CCTCCACCTGACAGCCGAGCTTCTCGAGCATTGCCAGCGCCAGCGCTCGATTGACGTCGTTGTCTTCGACCAGCAGCACCGTCGCGTCGACCACCGCCGGCGCTTCCTGCGCGCCCGCCGCCGGTTCGTCATGGGAAGGCAACGGCAGATCGACGGCAAAAATCGACCCGGCCCCCGGCTGGCTGTGGACCTCGATGTGCCCGCCCATCAGCTCGGACAATTGTTTGCCGATCGCCAGGCCGAGCCCGGCGCCACCGTGGCGGCGCGCCATCGACTGGTCGGCCTGGGTGAACGGATCGAACAGGTGCGGCAGGCTCTCCGCCGGGATACCGATGCCGGTGTCGCGCACCTCGAACCGCAGCCGGCCGACGGCGGGCGCCGACACAAGGACGGCGACCTCGCCGCGCTCCGTGAACTTGACCGCATTGCCCACCAGATGGATCAGGAGCTGCCGCAGGCGCAGCGGATCGCCGCACACCCGCGCCGGCACCGCGTCCTCGACGCGCCAGTGCAGCCGCAGTCCCTTGTCCTGCGCACGGGCGGCGAGCGGCCCGCACGACTCCTCGAGCAACGCGCGCGGGTCGAACGGCACCGACTGCAGCGGCAGACGCCCCGCCTCGATGCGGGCGAACTCCAGGATGTCGTCGAGCAGCGCGAGCAGCGTCTCGCCGGAGCGATACGCGGTCTCCGCGAAACGGCGCTGCGGCTCGGTGAGGGGGGTTCCGAGCAGCAGCTCGGTCATGCCCAGCACGCCGTTGAGCGGGGTGCGGATCTCGTGGCTCATCGCGGCCAGGAAGCGCGTTTTGGCGCGGCTGGCGGCCTCGGCCTGCTCCTTGGCCTCGCGCAGCGCCCGCTCCTTGGCCTTCAGGTCGCTGATGTCCTCCACCAGGGAGACGAAGAACGGCTCCGCCCCGGCCGTGGCGATGCGCGCCGCGCAGATGCGGGCGTGCACGACGCCGCCGTCGGCGCGCAGCAGCCGCTGTTCGACCTGAAACCGGTCCTGCGCGCGCCAGGGCGCTCGTGCGCGCAGCGCCAGCGCTTCGGACCGGTCCTCGGCATGCAGCAACTCGACCGGATCGCGGCCGACCAGCGCCTCCGCCGCTACCCCGAACAGGCGTGCGCAGGCGGCGTTGACGCGCACGATCCGGAAGCCGCCGTCCTGGATCACGGCTGGCACCGGCGAATCCTCGAACAGCGCGCGGAAGTACGCCTCGCGCTCGCGCAACTGCGTTTCGGCCTGCACGCGCTGCGTGACGTCGAGCGACATCAGCGCGTACTGGAAGTAGCGCCCTTCCTCGTCCGCGAGCGGCTGCCCCTGCACCTGGTGCACGCTGCGGCGGCCGGCGCGGTCGTACAGCACCAGCCCGTCGACCGTGCAGGGCGTGCCGCTCTGGATGGCGCGCGTCATCTCCCGCAGCGCGGCGGTGTCGGTGTCGGCGCCGGTGATCAGTTCGTGCGCGTATCGCCCGCGCACCTCGGCCAGCGTGAAGCCCGAGTGGCGCACGAAGGCGTCGTTGACCCATTCGACCCGGCCCTGAGGGTCGACCACCATCACGTTGTTCTCGGTGCACGAGGCGATCATCGCCAGCCGACGCAGCTCGCGCTCGGTGGCGCGCTTCTCGTGCTCGGCGCGGTAGCGCTCGGCCACGCGCGACAGCTCGGCGCCGATCGCCTCCACCAGCTCCAGCATCTCGGCGGTCGGCTCCACGCGGTGGTCGCAGAAATACTCCAGAAAGGCGGTGACATGACCGTGCGCCGTCACCGGGATGACGAGGCCAGTCTGCAGCCCGCAGGCGGCCGCCGCCGGTGCGCGATCCCATGACGGCAGCCGTGCCAGGTCGGTCACCCAGTGCGGCAGCGCGCCGAGCGCCGTGCGCCCGAGCGGGCGCAGGGCGCCGCCGGCACGCAGCGCCGCCTCGCTCGTCTCGATGAAGGCGGCAAAACGAGTCTCGTCGCGGCTGAACCAGAATCCGCCCGCCGCGACCGTCGGGTCTTCCTCGCCGAGCAGCACGGCGTGCCCGAGCGGCCAGTCCAGGTACTCGCCGATCTCCGCCAGCGCGCGCTGCAGCGTTTCCTGCACCGATGCCGCTTCGTTCGCCGCCGCCGCCAGCCCGCGCAGTAGCCGCATCAGCGCGTACTGCCGCTGCAGCTCTAGGCTGTTCTGCAGCTCGGTCAGATGCGCCTGCTTCAGCCGCTCCGAGTGCGCCAGCAGGGCGGCGGTCATCGCCTCGATGGCGGCCACCAGCGCGTGCAGCTCGCCATCCTGCCGCGGCACCGCATGCCCGGCATACTGCAACGCCAGCGCCTCGGCGCGCGCGGTCAGTTGGCGGATCGGACGGATCAGCAGCTGGACCATCGCCAGCCCGAGGGCGAGCGCGCCAGCGGCGGTGACCAGCACGGTGGTCGCCACGCCGAACCGCTCGTACAGCAGACCGGTGGCGAGCGACCAGAGAGTCGCGACCAGCAGCACCGCGCCCACCATCACGCGGATCGAGCAGCAGCGGCGCAGCCGCAGCGGCGGCAGCAGCACCGCCGCCGACACGGGCGCGGCCGTGCGCACCGGCCCGTCGGCCTGGGGAAAGTCCAGGGCCGCCGGCAGCGGACCGGAGGACGGGGTTTCTGACGAGCGGAATCGGGCGCGCATCGCTGACTGCCTGCGGGCGCGCGCCGACACGCGGCGCAACGCCCCTGCGTTCGCTTTCGGCCGCACAGTGCGACAACTTGACGCAGGCGGGGGACGCGATAAGGCGCGCCCGAAGCGGTCTTTTCGCGCGCTGGCCGGCAGGGCCCCGCAAGCCCGCTGGCAGAATCGCGGCGTGGGGGAAAAGGCGGCCAATTCCAGCGATCAGGTGGGCGATCAGCCGGCAAGCCTCATCGCGGCGGCAGCGGCGGCGCCGCTGGACAGCGCCGCTGCACTCGGCGCGTTCGCAGCCGCGGCCGCCGTCGGCGCGGCGCTGGCGCTGGCGGCGCTGGCGGCGTGGCGCTGGCTGCGCGCCCGCAGCCCGCTACGGGCGCTCCGCCAGGCGCTCGCCGCCGGCGCCGACTGGCACTGGACCTGCGATGCGGGCTTGACGGTCACCGCGCTGCAGATGGGTCAGCGCCCGCTGCCGGACCTCGACCCGCGCCAGCTGCTCGGCCGCAGACCGTGGGAGATCGAAGCGGGGCTGCCGCCGCCGCAGGCGCTGGCGGCGGCCACCGGCGCCTGCGCGCCCTTCTACGATGTGCCCGTCAGCACCCGTGGCGGACGCACCTTCCTGCTGAGCGGCCAGCCGCGCTTCGACGCCGACGGCCGCTTCGAGGGCTACTGCGGCGTGGCGCGCGAGGTGAGCGCGCTGCTCGCGGCCGCGCGCGCGGAAGCGGCGCCGCCGGCGCAATGGCTGGCCGAGCACGCGGCGCGGACGCGCCAGCTCGAACTGGCGGTGCGCGAGCTGGACAGCTTCGCGCACTCCGTATCGCACGACCTGCGCGCGCCGCTGCGGGTGGTCGACGGCTTTGCCCAGATCGTGCTGGAGGATTACGGCGACCGCCTCGATGACCTGGGCCGCGAGCACCTGAAACGCATCGTCGCCGCCGCCGGCCGCATGAACGCGATGATCGACACGCTGCTTTCGCTCGCCCGCATGACCAGCCGCGAGATCGTGCGCGAGCGGGTCGATCTGGCGCGGCTGGCGCAGGAGCTGGCCGACGAATTCGCCGTCCAGTACGAGGGCCGCCACGCCTTCGTCGCCGTCGCCGCCGCGCCGGTGGACGGCGACCGCACGCTGCTGCGCCTGGTGCTGCAGAACCTGCTCGGCAATGCTTTCAAGTTCTCGGCGCGCGTGCCGGCGCCGCGGGTGGAGTTCGGCGTGCGCGAGGAAAACGGCCGCCCGGTGTACTTCGTGCGCGACAACGGCGCCGGCTTCGACATGCGCTTCGCCGACAAGCTGTTCGGCCTGTTCCAGCGCTTCCACTCGCAGAACGAGTTTCCGGGCACCGGGGTGGGCCTGGCGACCGTGCAGCGCATCGTGCGCAAGCACGGCGGCCGCGTGTGGGCCGAGTCCGCCCCCGGTCAGGGCGCGACCTTCTTCTTCACGTTGTGGGAGGACGGCGCGCCGGGTTAACCGATGCGCCAGTCGCAGCCGCAGCCGCGGCAGCGCACGCGCAGCCAGTGCGGCCGCCCCGCCTCCGGCGGATCGTGCGCGTCGCTGCGCTCCTCGGAGAGCACATTGAAGTCACCCCAGGCGCCGCAGCGCGGGCAGGCGGCAGCACCCGCGAACAATTCGGCCCGCCGCAGCAGCACGCTGAAACGCCGCCAGCCGACGTAGGTCAGCACGCCGGCGGCCGCAGCCCCCGCGGTCAGTCCGGCATAAAAAAGCGGCGAGCGCCGCGCGAGCGACAACCCTTCGACGCCGGCCAGCAGCAGGATCAGCGCCAGGAATGCCGTCACCAGGTAGGCATGGCTTTCGATCAGTTGCCGCTCGTACCAGCGCCGGAAGCCCAGGCGCCGGATCTGCTCGCCCACCGTCACGGTCGCCTCGACTCGGTCGGTCCGCGCCGGCGCCACCCTCAGCGCGGAATCGAGTTCAGGCGGTTGGCGGCCTCCACCATGCTGGCCGCCAGCTCGTCGACGCCCCGCCCCTCGGCGCGCGCCTGCGCGCGCAGCGCCTCGGCCGCGCGCTCGTAGTCGAGACGCAGCCGCTCCATCAGGATGCCGATCGCCACGTACTGCTCGCGCGCCGCCTCCGCCGTGGGGGCGACAGTGACTGGCGGCCGCGGCGGCTGCGGGCGCGGCTCCGGCGGCTGCTCCTGCAGCCGCGCCAGCGCGGCGCGCACCGCCGGCACGATCTGCTTGACGTCGATCGGCTTCACCAGGTAGCCGAGCGCGCCGAGCTTGGTCGCCTCCTCGATGATGTCCGCATCGCCGAAGGCCGACAGGAACATGAAGCCGGTGCGGGTGTTGGCGGCCAGATAGCGCGCCACGTCCATGCCGCTCTTGCCCTGCATGCGCATGTCGAGGATCGCCAGCGCCGGCCGGTGCTTGCGCGCGAGCAAAATGGCGTCGTCGCCGTTGTCCGCTTCCAGCACGTCGAAATCCGCCTGCTTAAGCCCCGCCGTGACGGTGGCCAGCACTAGGCGGTCGTCGTCGACGACCAGGATCTGCGGCTTCGCCTCGCTCATGCGGACATTGTAGGTGCGCGCCCTAGCCGACGTCCTCGCCGATGGCCGGCGGGGTCAGCTCCAGCCGCGTCACCACCGCCCCGCCATGCTGCTCGATGGCCAGGCGCGCGCCGCGCCGCGGCAGCAGGGCCTTCACCAGGCCCAGGCCGGAAATCCCGGAGGCGATGCGCGCCAGGTCGAAGCCGGCCTTCAGCTGCCCGCTGTTCTCGATGCGCAGTTCCACCCCTTCCGGGCGCGAGGCCACGCGCACCGACACGCCGTGTTCGCGGCTGGCGCGGTACTTGATCGCGTTGGTGCCCAGTTCGTTGATCACCAGCGCCAGCGGTACCGCCTCGTTCTCCGGCAGCCCCCAGCGCCACAGCGCCGGCGGCGGCGGCTCGAAGCGCACCTCCACGCCGAACATCGTGGCCAGGTTCTGGAAAATGCCCTGCGCCACCCCCAGCACCGGCAGCGTGCCGGTGGCGCGGATCTGCAGTCCATGCACCTGGGCGATGGCCTGGATCTGACCGGCGATCTCGTTAAGATGGCCGGCCAGCTCCGGCTTGGCGTGCGCCATGTGCTGCAACAATCCGGCGACGCCCTGCAGATTGTTCTTGATGCGGTGGTGCACCTCGCGCACCAGCAGGTCGCGCTGCTTGACCGCCTCCTCGATGCGCTGCCGCTCGGCGGCGCTGCGCTCGGTGATGTCGTCGGCGATGCCGAAGACGCGCACCGTGCCGTCGCGCAGCTTCACCGGCGACAGCCGCACGTTGAGCAGCCGCACGCCGCGGCTCGGATGATCGATGCGCACGTTGAAATCCATCTTGCGCACGCGCCGCATGCTGGCCACCAGCCGCGGCAGCAGGCGCGCGATCTTCGGCGCATCGTCGAAGTGCACGTGCGCCAGCACCGAGCGCGGATTTTCGATCAGCTCCTCGCTGGAAGCGCCGATGACGGCCGCATAGCGCGGGTTGACGTACAGCACCATCGACAGGTCGGCGTCGGTGATGAATACCAGCTGGTCGATGTTCTCGGCGAACTGGCGGAAGCGCGTCTCGGTCTCCGCCAGCTGCGCCTCGGCGCGCACCGCGTCGGTCAGGTCGTCGATGATCGACATCACGTAACGCGCACGTCCCTGCGCGTCCGGCTCGAACAGCGGCACGATGCGCTGGTTGACGGTCAGCGTGCGGCCGTCGGCGCGCAGCATGACGTCGCGCGGCCGCTCCACCTGCTGGCCGTCGGCGAGCGCCCGCCGGTCCAGCTCCGCATACAGGTCCGCAAAATGGCGGCCGTAGACCTCGTGCCAGGTGCGGCCGATCACCTGCTCGCGGCGCAGGCCCATGATCGCTTCGCCGGCGCGGTTCAGGCTGACGAAGCGGCCGGAATCGGCCTCGCGCACCGACACCAGCACCGGCAGGTTCTCCACCACCAGGTCCAGGTAGTTGCGCACGCGCCGCAGCTCGTCTTCGGACCGCCGCCGCGAGTCGATGTCCATCAGCGCCAGGATCAGCCCCTGCGCGGGGGCGGCGGCATCCAGCGGCCGCACGTTGCCCGCGCACCAGAAGGTCTGGCCGTCGCGTCGCCTCAGCAGGCGCTCGAAGCCGACCTCCCCCGCGTGCGCCACGCGCGCGGCCACCTCGTGCCACTCGCCCGCCTGCGCAAAGAGGGCGGCGATCGGCTGCTGGTACAGATCGGCGGCGGCGTAGCCGAACATGCGCTCGGTGGCCACATTGGCCTTCACGATGCGCTCGCCGGCGACGTACAGCATAGCCACCAGCGCGTTGTCGAAGATCAGTTGCAGCTCGGCCAGGGTAGCCCGTAGTTGCGCCTCCTGCCGCTTGCGCGAATCGATGTCGACGAAGGCGAAGATGTAGCCGAGCTCGGGGCGGCCCGGATTGACCGCCCGCCCCTGCACCGCGACCCATACCGGTTCGCCGCGCCGGCGGTACATGTGCAGCTCGAACTCGCAGGTGCCGCGCTGGTTGATCTCGCCGTAGTGCTCGGCCAGGCTCGCCATCAGGAGCTGGTCGGTCGGATGCGCAAAGAGCTGAATCTGGCTGGTCAGCGCGCCGGGCTCGCAGGCGAGCAGCTCTTCCATCGCCGCGTTGGCGCGCACCGGCCGGCCGTCGCGCACGAACAGCAGGCCCACGAGCGCGGTATCGAACAGCAGCTGGCTCTCGGCCAGCAGGCGCTCGAGCTGCTCCTCCTGCGCGCGCCGTGCCGTGATGTCCTGGAAGGTGTAGATCGCCTCGCCGGTGCGGGCGGCGCCGCCGTCGCCCTCCACCGCGCGCGCCTGCACCGCGCACCACAGCGGCTGACCATCCTTGCGGAACAGCACCACCTCGGCATGCGTGGTCTCGCGCGCCCGCACCGCCGGCAGCCCGCTCATCGCCGCCAGCAGGCGCTCGGCGCGGTCGTGCGTCAGCGCCCACAGCGACAGGCCGATCACCTCGTCGTCGGCGTAACCGAACATGCGCGCGAACTCGCGG
>JANWUU010000267.1 GCA_025057735.1 Burkholderiaceae bacterium | reverse complement strand
TCGACCTGCAGGCGCTGGTAGGAAAAGGCGCCCAGCACCACGAAGGCGAGCATCACCATCGTGGCCAACCAGGGGTTGTCGATCGAAACGCGGGTGAACCACATCGGTCTGCTCGCGAAGGTAGGTAAGTGCAGGGCGCTTACGGCTTGGCCGCCAGCGTGACCACACGCACCGGTGCACCGGCGAGCAGCCGGGCGTCGAAGGTGCGCAGCACCTGCTGGCCGGCGGCAAGCCCGCTGCGGATCTCGACCAGATCGGCTGCCTCGGTGGCGCTGCCGCGCACGCCGGCGGTGACCTCCACGCGCACCAGCTTGCCGTCGGCCACGGCGAGCACGCTCTGGCGCCCGCCCTCCTCGCGCAGGGCGCTGGCGGGAACCGCGAGGACCGGCTCGGTGCGCGCCAGCCACAGTCGACCCTGGCCGAACATGCCGGCGCGCAGACCGGCATCGCCTTCCTCGAGCGCGAGGTAGACGAACACCGACCGCGAGCCGCTGGCGGTGGCCGGACTGATGCGGGCCACACGCGCCGCCAGCGGCCGGTTCAGACCGTCGGGGCGGAACTCCGCCCGCTGGCCGACCCGCACCGCCGCGACGTCGTCGGCCGGCACGGGCGCTTCGATTTCGAGCGAGCCGAGGTCCACCAGCGACAAAATGCGGCCATCGACCGGCAGCTTCTCGCCTGGCTGCGCGAAGCGTTCACCGACCGTGCCGGCCATCGGGGCGCGGATCACGGTGTCCGCCAGCGCCTTGCGCGCCAGCTCCAGCGCCGCCGCGGCCGCATCGCGGTTGCCGACCGCCGCCTCGTAACTGGACTGCGCGGCATCGAATGCGTTCTGCGAAATGAAACCTTTGGCCAACAGTTGCGCGTGGTTGGCGCGCGTCTTGGCGGCCATCTCCAACTGCGCCTGGGCGGCGGCCAGTGCCGCCTGCTGCTGGCGCACCCGCCATTCGTATTCGGTGGGATCGATGCGCGCGATGACCTGTCCCTTGGCAACGGACTGGCCCTCGCGCACCAACAACTGCACCAGATCACCGGCGACTTTGGTCTTAACCACCGTCTGGTTGGCCGCGCGCAGCGTGCCGGTGATCGGCAGGCTGCGCGCCAGCGCGACCGGCTGCACGGTCCACAAATCGGCGGCCAGCACCTCCACGGGAGCCGGCGCGCTTGCCGCCGCCGGCGCCGCGGCGGACTTGGCGCGCCAGGTGAGCGGCGCGGCAATCACGAGCGCGACCAGCGCGACGGCGGTGACGGTCAGCAAGATGCGGCGGTTCGGCATGGGCGTGGATTCGATGGGCGAAACGGTTGCTAGGAGCGACGCAGCGCGTGCAACGTGGCGTCGATGTGCGCGTCCACGTAACGCTGCGGGTCGATGCGCTGGTGGCAGCACGGCTCGAAGGAGTGCCGCCACAGCAGCAGCATCACCATCGGCGCGGTCAGCACGCGTACGAAGGTCGGCACGTCCACGCGCCGGAACTCGCGCCGGCGGATGCCGCGCTCGATGACCGAGCCCATGAGCTGGTGCGCCGGCTCGATCACCTCCTCGACGTAGAAGCGCGCGATCTCCGGGAAATTGCCGCTTTCGGCGAGCACGAGTTTGGTGATGCCGCTGGCGGGCGTCTGCCCGACGCGGTCCCACCACAGGCGCAGCATCGTCGCCAGCAGCCCGGCGGTCGGTCCGCGGTAGGCGGTGACGGCCTGCTGCGCCTCGGCAATGTTGCGCACGATGTTCTCGCGCACCACCGCCTTGAACAGCTCTTCCTTGTTGGCGAAGTACAGGTACAGCGTGCCCTTGGCGACGCCGGCGCGGGCGGCGACGTCGTCGAGCCGCGTGCCGGCATAGCCGCGCTCGACAAACAGGTCAAGCGCCGCGGCCAACAGTTCGCGCGGGCGTTCCTGTTTGCGCCGTGCGCGCGCCCGGCGCGGGCCAGCGTCGAGATCGGGCTCCATGCCAGAGGCCGCAAACGTACTGACTGACTAGTCAGTGATTCTGCGGGGGGTCTGGCTGGCTGTCAAATCGGCCGTCGGCGGCACAGCGCCGTCGCATGCGGGCTGCGACGAGGCGCGCCGGCAGCTTAACCGGCAGACAAGGGCCTCTTCGACATGCGTTCTTGCCGCCAGCGCAACGAGGCGTTGCGGTTACCGTTGGTTGCACGTGCACAGGGCGGCCGCAAACGGTTGCCGCTTAGAATGCGCGCCGTCTTCCGCCCTCTGAACGCACGCGATGACATCCCCACTGTGGCGCCGTATCGGCGTGACCGCGCTGCTTGCGCTCGCCGCCGTCGGCGCGGCCTTTTATTGGTGGCAAGGACGTAGCGAACGCGACGCGCCGCGCTATCGCTTTGGCAAGGTGGAGCGCGGACCGTTGGTGGCGACGGTGTCGGCCACCGGCACGCTAAACCCGGTCAGCTCGGTGCAGGTGGGCACACAGGTCTCGGGCCAGATCAAGGAATTGCTGGTCGACTTTAACTCGCCGGTGAAGCGCGGCCAGCTGATCGCGCGCATCGATCCGGAAACCTTCGAATACCGCGTGCGACAGGCGCAGGCCGACGCCGAGGCGGCGCGCTCGGCGCTCGGGCGCGCGCAAGTGAACCTGCTGAACGCCGAGCGCGAGCTGGCGCGCACCCGCGAGCTGGTGGCGCGCAACTTTGTCTCTGAGGCCGAGCTGCAGACGCGGCAAGCGGCCTACGACCTGGCTGTTGCCGACGTGAAGAACGCGCAGGCGGTGCTGGCGCAGCGCGAGGCCTCGCTTGCCTCAGCGAAGGTCGATTTGGCGCGCACTGAGATCCGCGCGCCGGTCGACGGCATCGTGATCAAGCGCAGCGTCGACGTCGGGCAAACAGTGGCGGCGAGCCTGCAGGCGCCGGAGCTGTTCGTGATCGCGCGCGACCTGCGCGACATGCAGGTGGAAACCTCGATCGACGAGGCCGACGTCGGCCGCATCCGTGTTGGCCAGCGCGCTACCTTTACGGTCGATGCATTTCCGGGACGCACCTATCAGGGTGAGGTCAAGCAGATCCGCAAGGCCGCGCAGACCGTGCAGAATGTCGTCACCTATACCGTGCTGGTCAGCGCGAACAACGAAGACGGCCTGTTGATGCCGGGCATGACGGCCAACGTGCGCATCGTGACCGACACGCGCGAGTCGGCACTGAAGGTGCCGAACGCCGCGCTGCGCTTCCGGCCGCCGGGCGAGAGCGCCGCGCCGGAGCCGGCCCGCGGCGAGACAAAGAGCGCGCCTGCGCCGGCCGGCGGCGGCCTAGCCCAAATGCGCACGCGGTTGACGTCGGAATTGAAGCTCGACGCCGCGCAGCAGGCGAAGCTCGACGGCATCATCGAGGACATGCGGCCGCGCTTTGCCGCCCTGCGCGAGCTGCCGGAGGAGCAGCGCGCCAAGACCGCGGCGGCGTTGCGCAGCGACCTGCGCGCCCGGATCGATGCCATCTTGAATCCCGAACAGCAGGCGCGCTACGCGCAGCTGGTGGCGGAGTTTGCCGGCCGCAGCGGGCAGACCACGCGCGGCCGCGTTTGGGTGCTGGCCGACGGCAAGCCCAAGGCGATCGAGGTGCGCGTGGGCCTGACCGACGGCAGTGCTACCGAGGTCATCAGCGACGAGCTGCGCGAGGGGATGGAGGTGATCGTCGGCCTGCAGAGCGCGACGGCCCCGGCACCCGCACCGAAGGGCGCCCCGCCGCGTCTGATGTTCTAGGGCGGGCCGCGCATGGCCGCGCCGTTAATCGAGGTCGTCGATCTCGCCAAGGACTACGTGCTGGGCGAGGCGGTCGTGCATGCCCTGGCTGGCGTCACCCTGTCGATCGAGGCGGGCGAATTCGTCGCCGTCATGGGGCCGTCGGGCTCGGGCAAGTCGACCTTCATGAACCTGATCGGCTGCCTGGACCGGCCCACGCGCGGGCAATACCGGCTGGCGGGCGAGGACGTGGCGCAGCTCGACGCCGACCGCCTGGCGGCGGTGCGCAACCGCCGCATCGGCTTCGTGTTCCAGCAGTTCAACCTGCTGGCGCGCACCAGTGCGCTAGAAAACGTGGAATTACCGCTCCTTTACGCGGGTGTGCCGGCGCGCGAACGGCGCGCGCGCGCGGCCGCCAAACTCGCGCTGGTCGGGCTGGCCGAGCGCGCGCACCATCTGCCGACGCAACTGTCCGGCGGGCAGCAGCAGCGGGTGGCGATCGCGCGTGCGCTCGCCAACGATCCGGCGCTGATCCTGGCCGACGAGCCGACCGGAGCGCTCGATTCGCGCACCTCGCTGGAGATCATGGCGCTGCTGCAGCAGCTGAATGCCGGTGGCATATCGATCGTGCTGGTGACGCACGAGCGGGACATTGCCGCCTATGCCAGCCGACTGATCCGCTTCCGCGACGGGCGTATCGTCGGCGACGAGCGGCAGGCGCCGCGCGATGCCGCCGCTGATCTGCGTCAGCTCGCGGCGGCGCAGCCGGTCTGACGGGGCGCCCGCCGAACATCGGGGAGGGCCGATGAACGCCTGGATGATCCTAAAGATCGCATTCAAGGCACTGCGCGTCAACAAGCTGCGCTCGGCGCTGACCATGCTCGGCATGATCATCGGCGTGGCGGCAGTCATCGCGATGATCGCCATCGGCAGCGGCGCGCAGCAGCGCGTGCGCGAGCAGATCAAGAACCTCGGCTCCAACCTGATCCTGATCTTCCCGGGCTCGACCACCGCCAGCGGGGTCAAGATGGGTGTGGGCACGGCGCAG
>JANWUU010000258.1 GCA_025057735.1 Burkholderiaceae bacterium | reverse complement strand
CGCGGCACGCAGGTCAAGGGGGCGACGTTGACCGCGCTGTCGGTCATCGAGCGGGCCACCGGCTGGGAGGCGCGCTGCGTGGTCGATCTGTGAGGAAACGATGGATCTGGCGAAACTGCAGCCGATCGACGACTGGACTTGGACTGTGCCGCGCACCGCGGGCGAGCGGCGCCACGAGGTGCGGCTGTACGCCACCCGCGAGCTGCTGGAAGCGATGGACGACAAGGTGCTGGAGCAGATCACCAACGTCGCGAAACTGCCGGGGCTGGTCGGGGCGGCGCTGGCGATGCCCGATGCGCATTGGGGCTATGGGTTCCCGATCGGCGGCGTGGCCGCATTCGATCCGGAGGAAGGCGGCGTGGTCTCGGCCGGCGGCGTCGGTTTCGACATCTCCTGCGGCATCCGCGCCTTGCGCACCGACCTTACCGAGGCGGAGCTTGCGCCGCACGCCGAGGCACTGGCCGACGCGCTGCTGCGTGAGATCCCGGCCGGGGTCGGCGTCGAAGGCGCGCTGCGTTTGAGTGACATGGAGCTGGACGACGTGATGCGCGGCGGCGCGCGCTGGGCGGTTGAGCGCGGCTATGGCATCCAGGAGGACCTGCCCTACATCGAAGAGCAGGGCTGCGTGGCTGGTGCGCGGCCGGAAAACGTCTCTGCGATGGCGAAAAAGCGGCAGCGCGGCGAGATGGGCACACTCGGCTCCGGCAACCACTATCTGGAGGTGCAGCGGGTGGAGCGCATCGACGATGAACGGGCGGCGGCTGCCTTCGGACTGCGCGTGGGCCAGATCGTGGTGTCGATTCACTGCGGCTCGCGCGGGCTGGGGCACCAAATCGGCACCGAGTTTCTGGTCAAGCTGGCCAAGGGGGCGGCGCGCCTGGGCATCGAGCTGCCGGACCGCGAACTCGCCTGCGCGCCAATTGCCTCCCCGGAAGGCCAGGAGTATCTGGGCGCGATGAACGCGGCGATCAACGTGGCACTCGCCAACCGGCAGATCCTTGCGCATCTGACTCGGCAGGTCTTTGCACGGCTCTTCCCGCAGGCCCGCCTGCAGACCTTGTTCGACGTTTCGCACAACACCTGTAAGGCCGAGCGGCATCTGGTCAACGGCCGCGAGAAGCTGCTGTATGTGCACCGCAAGGGCGCGACCCGCGCCTTCGGTCCGGGGCACCCAAGCCTGCCGCCGGCCTACCGCGAGGTCGGGCAACCGGTGATCATCGGCGGCAGCATGGGCACCGGCTCCTACATCCTGGCCGGGCTCGCCAGCAGCGAGACGCGTGCGTTTTCCTCCGCCAGCCACGGCGCTGGCCGCAGCATGAGCCGCAACCAGGCGCTGCGCCGCTGGCAGGGGCGCGAGGTGATCGACGAACTGAAACGGCGCGGCATCCTGGTGCGCTCGCGTTCGCTGCGCGGCGTCGCGGAGGAGGCGCCAGGCGCCTACAAAGACATCGAGGCCGTGGCGGAGGCGACCGAGCGGGCCGGGCTGGCCAAGCGGGTGGCGGCACTGCGGCCACTGGTCTGCCTGAAAGGCTAGCGTTGCGCGTCAACACACTGCTGATCGTCGCCAATCTGGTCGCCTATGCGTGGGCGGCGCTGGCTGGCGAGGCGGCCCTCGTCACCTTTGCGTTGTGGCCGCTTGGCAGCTATCTGGACCCGGAACTGGGCGCCGTCGTCGGGTTTCGCCCCTGGCAGCTCGTCACCTCCGCCTTTCTGCACGGCAACCTGCTGCACCTGGCGCTCAACATGTTCGGCCTCTACCTGTTCGGCACTGAGGTCGAGCGCGCCCTGGGCAGCCGCCGCTACCTGCGGCTTTATTTCGCCGCCGTGCTGTGCGCGGCGCTGGTGCAGTTGGCGGTGGTTTCCGGCGCGGTGGGCGAGCGGCCGTATCCGACCGTGGGCGCCTCCGGCGGCGTCTTCGGCGTGCTGCTTGCCTTCGGCATGCTGTATCCGAACCGCATCGTGATGCTGCTGTTCCCGCCCGTGCCGATGCCGGCCTGGCTGATGGTGATCCTGTTCGCCGGCATCGAGCTGACCAGCGGGGTGCTGAACACCCGCTCCGGCATCGCGCACTTCGCGCACCTGGGCGGCATGCTGGGCGCCTGGGGGCTGCTGGGGCGCTGGCGGCGCCGCGCGCCGTGGTGGTACTAGGGACTCGCGCTTGAGCCTCGCCACGCAAAGGCAATTGCCGCGGCAAGCAGCGCGGCCGTGACGGCAGCCAGCACGCGCAGCAGGCGGCGGCCGCGCGGCGAGGCGTCCCACAGCACGTAGCGCAGCCGCTCGGCGGCGATCTGCTGAAGCGGCACGCCGGCGCGCACCAGCGCCGTCTCCACGGCGTCGATCATCGCCGCCGGCCCGCACACGAAATACAGCCATTGCGCGCGCTCCTCAGCGGGCAGCAGGCGGGCGAGCAGCGGCGCATCGATGGCGCCGACCTCGCCTGTCCAGCCGGCCGGCGGCTCGGCGAGCACGTGGTGGATGCGTAGCTGCGGCAGCGTTTCCAGCGGCACGAGCTGCGCCAGCGGCACGATCTGTTCGCGCAGCCGGTTGCCGTAGATCAGCACGATCGGGCGGCGCTCGCCGCGCGCGGCCAGTTCCCGCAGCAGGCCGATCATCGGCGCGATGCCGATGCCGCCGGCGATCAGCGCGATGCCGCGGCCGTGGCGACCCTGCAGCGTAAACGTGCCGTGCGGGCCGTCCAGGTGCAGCGGCGTGCCGGGCGCGACGCGGCCGATCGTGGCGGTGAAATCGCCGGCTTCCTTGATCAGGAACCACAGTGCGCGGCCGTCGGCATCCGGCGCGGAGGCGAAAGAAAACGGCAGTTCGACCAGGTTGCCGAGGCGGCGGCCGAATTTCACCCAGGCGAACTGGCCGGCGCGGTAACGCAGACTGACGTCGTGGCACGGCTGTGCCTTCAGCAGCCAGGTGCGGTGCGCGACGGGCTGCACCGCGTCCAGCCGGTAGGCGCGGCGGCGCCCCGCCAGCAGCGGCCGCAGCAGGTAGACGTAGACCAACGCAAACAGGGCGGCGGCAACCGCCGCCGTCCAGAACGGCAGCAGCAGCGGGTCGGCGCTGTAGCGGCCGATGGCGAGCGCGTGGTAAAGACCGAGGGCGGCGACCGCGGCGGCGCCCAGCCCGTGCGTCAGCCGCCAGCTTTCATAGCGCCACGGCAGATGCTCGCGCGCCAGTGCGGCGGCGGACAGGACAATTAGCAGCAGCCAAGCGAGCACGCCGGCCAGCGGGCCGGCCGCGAAGGCCTGGGCGCCACCGGGCCGGCGTGCAAGCGCCTCATAGGCGCTGTCATAAAGGAAGGGGTGCACGAGCAGCAGCGCCAGCAGCACGAGGGCCAGCCCCTGGTGCAGCCGCAGGGCAAGATCGACGCCCAGCACGCCCGAGAGCGAGCGGAAGCGCGCCGACAGCACGAATTGCGCCAGCAGCATCGCAAAGCCCAGCATGCCGGTGGCGGCGCCCAGTTCTTCGGCCGGCGTGCGCGGTCTGTCGGCGTACGCCGCAAGCAGCAGCGGCGCGGCGACGAAGGCCAAATAGATGGCCAGCAGTAACAGAGGGACTAGGCGGTCGCGCAGGGAGCGGATCATGGGCCCTCCATCGGCGGGTGGCATTGTGCGGCTGGCCGGCGGCGCCGCAGTTGACGCCGGTCAGCCGGGCGCGGCCTTGAGCTAACTCAACACGGGCGCAGCGGCTAGGGCTACGCTGGCGGCCGCTTCCCCCGGCAACGAACGAGAAAGGACGGCCATGTTCAAGACACTGCTGGTTCCGGTCGACGGGCGGCCGCGCAGCGCTCGTAGCCTGCAAATCGCGGGGCGCCTGGCGCAGCGTTTCGACGGCCACATCGTGGGTCTGTATGTGCAGCAGCCCCCGTACGTGCCCCCCTGGACCGAGGGCGGCACGCGGCAACTGCTGGAGGTGCAGCAGCAGTTGAATGCCGAAGCTGCGGCGCAGGCCAAGGCGCGCTTCGACGAGGGCGTACGCGCCGCCGGCATTGCGCGCGCCGAATGGCGGGTCGACGAAGGGCCGCTGGCGGAGACGGTGGCGCTGCACGCGCGCTACGCCGATCTGGTCGTGGTCAACCAGACTAATCCGGAGGCGCCGACGCGTTCCAACTTTGCCGACACGGTCATCATGGAGGTCGGCCGGCCGGTGCTGGTGGTGCCGTACGTGGGCGAGTTCGCCACACTAGCTGAGAACGTGCTGGTGGCCTGGAATGCCAGCCGCGAAGCGGCGCGTGCCGTAACCGACGCGCTGCCGCTGCTGCGCGAGGCCAAGCGGGTGACCGTGCTGTCGATCGTGGACAAGGCACCGCCGGGCGCGCACGGCGAGGTGCCGGGGGCGGACATCGCGCTGTACCTGGCGCGGCACGGCGTGCGGGCGGAGGCGGCACGTACGGTGGCGGCCGAGGTCTCGGTGGGCGACGAGATCCTGTCGCGCGCGTTCGATTACGGCGCCGACCTGATCGTGATGGGCGCCTACGGCCACTCACGCGCGCGCGAGCTCATCTTAGGCGGCGCCACGCGCGCGATCCTGCGCAGCATGACGGTGCCCGTCCTGATGTCGCATTAACGGCACCGGCGCTGAAACCTTAAGCCGGTCTGGGGACAGCAGGAGAGCGGCTATTCACGGGATCGGGCAGCGGGCAGCCTGAATACGATCGGCGGCTGCGGCACGGCCAGAGATGGCGTGCGCGGCTGCCGATGACCGATTCTCTTCTCTCGCAATTCTTCCGCGCGCGCGCCGAGGCGGCGCCGCTGCTGGTCGTCACCTACGACAGCGGTTTAGTCGCGCTGTCCGTGCTGGTCGCTTGCCTGGGGGGCGTCGCCGCGCTGCAGCTGGTGGACGTGGCGCGACACCCCGAGCGTTTCGGCGCACGCATCGCCGCCGCCGCCTGCGCGCTGGCCGTGCTTGCATTCGGCGTCAGCGTCTGGAGCATGCATTTCATCGGCATGCTGGCGGTGGACATCTGCCGCAGCGTGCGCTTCGACGCCGGCGTGACGGCTGCCTCGATGCTGCCGGCGCTGCTCGGGTCGTACCTCGGGCTTCGGCCGTTGATGCGGCCGGGCGCGCCCATGCCGCTTTCCCGCGGGCAGATCGCGTTGTCCGGCGTCTGGATCGGCGCGGGCATCGGCGCGATGCATTACACCGGTATGGCGGCCATGCGCACCGATGGGCT
>JANWUU010000172.1 GCA_025057735.1 Burkholderiaceae bacterium | reverse complement strand
CCAGTGCGGATCGTCGAGCAGGCGCTGCAGGGCCGGGATCGTGCGCGCGAACAGCTCGCCGATGGTCTCGCCGCCGAGGAAGCGCGTTTGCAGCGGGACGGCCCCGCGGAAGGCCGTCAGGAAGGCATCGCGCAGTTCGGCGTCCGGAATGGCGCCCAGCCGGCCGCCACGGATCTCCTGCAGTTCGGGCCAGGCTTCCACGGGAACCTCGACGCCGGCGGCGGCCGTGGCGTGCTCTGCGGTCATGCGCGTGCGCAGCAGGCCGCTGCAGATCACTCGGTCTACCCTGACCCGCGCCTGGGCCAGCACCTCGCCGGCCGCGCGCGCCTGCGCGATGCCGGCGGCGGTCAGCGGCACATGATCCGGATGCAGGATGCGCCCGGAATCCTCGAAGTATTCGACCGCCCCGTGGCGCATCAGCAGCAGACGTCTTCGTTCGTGCATGACGGGCGCAGTCTACCGGCCGTCGCCCTGACGTCGCGGCGCCGCCATGCAACGCCGGGAAAGCGGCAAGGGGAACCCCGTTTTTCGCGCGCTGCGTTCGGCGGCGGCTGGGAAGAATTCGGCACGGTCCATCCCGCCTTCCCAGCACGCCTTACGTCCGATGCGCCGTTCAAGAACCAAGACGGCTCTGCGCGCCATGGTGGCCGCGGTCGCCTGTTGTTTCACCTCGCCCGCCAGCGCGCTCGGGCTCGGCGCCCCCGAACTGGCGAGCCACCTCGGCCAGCTGCTGGCGCTGCGCGTGCCGCTCACGGGCGACGAGGGCGGCGACTTCGGGCCGCAGTGCGTGCGCCTGCTGCCGCTGGCCGACGGCGACATCCCGACGCTCGGAGCCGCCCGCCTCAGCCTGGATCGCGGTCCCGCCGGCAGCGCGCTGCGCATCAGCAGTGTGCAGCCCATCCAAGAACCGGCCCTGCGCATCGTTCTGGAGGTCGGCTGCCAGACGCGCCTGCGGCGCGAGTTCGTCGTCCTGCTGGATCCGCCGCCGGTGGCCCCTGGGCCCGCGCCGGCCTTCGAGTTCGGCGCCCCAGAGGTTCTGGGCGCGCAGGGTCAGCCGCTGCTCGTGCACGTGCCGATCGTCGCCGGGCCGGCGCTCGCACCGCAATGCGTGCGTACCGCCCGCGGTGAAGCCGGCGAGATGCCGCGCGTGTTGAACGAGGCGCGGGCAGCGCTGGTGGAGCGCGATGGCCGACGGTCGATCCGTCTCTACACGGCCGAAGCAGTACAGGATGCCCGGGTACGCGTGCTCGTGGAGCTCGGCTGCGACGCACCGGTGCGCCACGAATTCGCCTTCCTGCTCGAGCCCCCGCGCGTGGCCCAGACTCCGGCAAGCGAGGTCCCAGCGGCGGAGCCGCGGACGGCACGCGCGTCGACCGCAGCCAAGCCGCGCGCCGGCGGCGCTCCCGTGCGCCGCCGCCTCAGCGCCCCCGTCGTCCCGCCGCAGGTCACCACCGCACCGGCTATTGCGGCGGCGCCATCCGCGTCGCCGGCCGCACCGCCCCCTCCGCCGCCGGCGCCTGTTGACCGGCTGGTTCTGGCCGCCCCGGAGGAGAGCCCGCCACAGTCCAAACCGCCGGCGGAAGCCGTCCCGGCCGAGCTCTTGCGGCAGGTCGAAGCGCTGACGGCAGAAGTCCGGCATTTGCGCGCCGAGCTCGAGGCGACTCAGAAGCGCTCGCGCGAGCTGGAGGCACGGCGTTCAAACAGCGGCTACACCTGGGCGGCGGCGCTTGCCGCCGTGCTGCTGTTCGGCGTCGGCATCCTGCTCGGCCGACGCGCACCGGCGCGGCGCGAGCCGGCCACCGACGGCGCCGGACCTATGACACGCATCATGGGCGAGCCGCAGGCACGCCGTGCGAGCGCCGCGCCCGCAGCGGCCGCCGCAGGCGCGGCGGCTGCCGCGACGCCGGACCCGCTGCCGCACACCGAGCAAGGCACCGCGATCCAGGTCATGGAGATCGGAGACACGCAGCAGGCGATCGGCGAGTTGTACAAAGCGTTCATCGCTTCGCCGGCGCAGGCCGCCCCGCCGACCAAGACCGAGATCGCCGTCGATCTGGACGTCGGCAAGGAGCGCACGACGTTGCTGGCACCGACGACCAAGACCGAGATCGCGGTCGACTTCGATCTGTCCGACCGCACTACCGAAACCGCACGGCCGATCGAGCGCGCCTACGCCGCGGCAAGCACGCCGCCGCCTGAGCCCGGTCCGGGCACGCCGACAGGCGCAACCACCGTTCCGCTGACGCGGGGACTCGATTTGAATCTGGATCTGCCGCCGACCGTGGCCGCACCGGCGCCCAAGCCCGGCGCGCGCGAATGAACAGACTTTACGGCGCGCCGGTCTGAAGCGCTTCCAGCGCAGTGCCGACCTCGAGCCACTGCCCCTCGAGCGTCTGCTGACGTTGCGCCAGCTCGCCGCGCTGCTTGAGCGCTGCCGCGACTTCGGGGACCGGCGTCCGCGCATAAAAGTCGGGGGCAGCCAGCCGCGCGTCCAGTTCGCCCAGTGCAGCGCCGATCTGCGCGAGCTCGCGTTCGATTTCCTGCAGCCGCTGTTCCAGCGGACGCCGCCGCGTGGCAAGCGACTGCCGCTGCTGCGCCTGCCGCCGGCGCTCGTCGCGCCGTGAGGGCATGACGGTATCGGGCGTCGGGGCGCGCGGTGGCCCGGCATCGGCCGCGCGACGCGCGGCGAGCACGCTTGCCGCGTAGTCCTCCAGATCGCCCTCGAAGGGCGCGACGCGGCCATCTTGAACGAGCCACAGTTGGTCGGTGGTCGCGCGCAGCAGGTGGCGGTCGTGCGAGACCAGCAGCAGTGCCCCCTCGAACGTGGACAGCGCCACCGTCAGCGCCTCGCGCGTCGCCAGATCCAGGTGGTTGGTCGGTTCGTCCAGTACGAGCAGGTTCGGCCGTTGCCAGACCAGCAGGGCGAGCGCGCAGCGCGCCTTCTCGCCGCCCGACAGCGGACCCACCGGGCGCGTGGCCAGCTCGCCGCCGAAGCGGAAGCGGCCGAGGAAGTCACGCAGCGTCTGCTCGCGTTCCGTCGGCGCCAGCCGGCGCAGGTGTTCGAGCGGCGAGGACTGCGGGTCGAGCTGCTCGAGTTGGTGCTGCGCGAAGTAACCGACCGCGACACCCCCGGCCCGGCGCAGGTGGCCGGCCCGCGGCGGCAGCACACCGGCAAGCGCCTTGATCAGCGTCGATTTGCCGGCGCCATTGACGCCGAGCACGCCGATGCGATCGCCGGCGCGCACCGACAGGGTGACATCGTGCAGCACCGGCGGGCGACCATAGCCGAGCGCCAGCGCCTCGGTCTCGATCAGGACGGGCGGCAGCCGCGCGGGTGGCAGAAACTCGAAGCGCCATTGACGCTGCGCGCGCACGGGTTCGACGGCCTGCAGGCGGGCCAGCATGTTCAGGCGGCTCTGTGCCTGACGCGCCTTGCTGGCCTTGGCACGGAAGCGGTCGACGAAAGCCTGCAGGTGCGCCGCCGTACGCGCAGCGTGCTTCTGCGCCGCCGCCTGCTCGCGCTGGCGTTGCGCGTGGGCGAGCTCGAAGGCGCTGTAGTTGCCCGCGTAGCGGCGGATGGTGCCGTCGGCGAAGTGCCAGATGGTCTGGCAGACGACGTCGAGAAACTCGCGGTCGTGCGAGACGATCAGCGCGGTGGCGCGCTGGCGCGTCAGCCAGGACTCCAGCCAGAGCACCGAGTCGAGATCCAGGTGATTGGTCGGCTCGTCCAGCAGCAGCAGGTCGGCCGGTTGCAGCAGCGCGCGCGCCAGCGCCAGGCGGTTGCGCCAGCCGCCCGAGAACGAACCGACGGGCCGAGCGGCGTCGTCGTTCGAGAAACCGAGCCCGCGCAGAATGGTCGCGGCGCGGGCGGCGATCGCGCCCTCGTCGAGCTCCGCCAGGTGGGCATGGGCTTCGGCGAGGGCCAGCGTGTCACCCGTTCGCTGCGCGTGCGCCAGTTGCGCGCGGGCCGCCGCCAGCGGCGCATGGCCGTCGAGCACGTAGTCGAGCGCGCGCTGCGCGCCCCCCTCGATCTCCTGCGCCACGTGGGCGATGCGGGCGGGCGGCGGGGC
>JANWUU010000064.1 GCA_025057735.1 Burkholderiaceae bacterium | reverse complement strand
CGCCTTCCTGCTGTGCCGCACCAGCAATGCCGGCGGCGACGAACTGCAGATGCTGGAGGTCGGCGGCGAGCGTCTGTACGAACGCATCGCGCGGCTGGCGGTGCGCTGGAACCGCAACGGCCAGTTGGGTCTGGTGGTCGGGGCCACCTACCCGGCGGAACTGGCGCGCGTGCGCGCGCTTGTCGGCGACATGCCGCTGCTGGTGCCCGGCGTCGGCGCGCAGGGCGGCGACGTGGCGGCAACCCTGCGCGCCGGCCAGACCGCCGACGGCACCGGCCTGGTGATCAATTCCTCGCGCGCCATCCTGTATGCCGGCCATGGGGCGGATTTCGCCGCGCAGGCACGCGCCGCCGCCATGGGCCTGCGTGACGAGATCAACCGCCTGCGGCGAGCGTCCGCCGCAGGCTGAGGGCAAAGCCCGCGCCGGCGGCCGGCGCGGATATTCACTGCGCCTCGGCCGCGCGCGCCGGCGCGCGCGTGGCCAGCACCTTGTCGATACGGCGTCCGTCCATGTCGACGATCTCGAAGCGCCAGTCCTGCCAGCTCACCACGTCGCCGGTGTGCGGCAGCCGCCCGAGCAGCAGCATCACCATGCCCGACAGCGTGTTGTAGCGGCCGTACTCCTCCTCCGGTACCGCGTCCAGCCCCAGGCGGTCCTTGAGTTCCGGAATCGGAATCAGCCCGTCGAGCAGCCAGCTGCCATCTTGGCGCTGGATCGCCCAGGCGTCGTCCACGCTCGGGGTCTTGAACTCGCCGGCGATGGCCTCCAGCAGATCCTGCGGCGTGACCAGTCCCTGGATCTCGCCGTATTCGTCGACCACGATCGCCATGTGGGCGGCGGAGGCGCGGAAGTTCTCCAGCAGTTCCATGCCGGTGAGCGACTCCGGCACGAACACCGGCGGCATGACGCCGGCGGCGAAGTTCGGCCGCTCGCCGCGCGCGAGCTGCTGCAGCAGTTGGCGCGCCGACAGCACCCCCACCACTTCGCGCAGCCCGCCGCGCACGACCGGAAAGCGCGAATGCTCGGACTCGATCACCTTGCGCAGGTTGTCCTCCGGCGGGTCCTCCAGGTCGATGTACACGATGCTGGCGCGCGGCGTCATCAGGGAGGCGATCTGGCGGTCGTCGAGCCGGAACACGTTGCGCACCATCGTGCGCTCCTGCTCGTCGATCACGCCCGACTCGGAACCCTCCTCGATCAGGGCGTGGATTTCTTCCTCGGTGACGGCCTGCGCCCCCTGGTCGCGCGCGCCGAAGAGCCGCAGGATCAGATCGGTGGAGCCGGATAACAGCCGCACGAAGGGCTTGGCGGCGATCGCCAGGGCGGTGATCGGCAGCGCCACTCGGCGGGCGATCGTCTCGGCGGCGATCTGGCCGAGCCGCTTCGGCACCAGTTCGCCGAGCACGATCGAGAAGTAGGTCACGATCACGACCACGAAGGCGGTGGCGCCATAGCGGGCCAGCGTGGCGTCGGCGCCCAGATTGGCGAGCCAGCGCGCCAGCGGCTCCGCAAAGGCCGCTTCGCCAACGATGCCCGAAAGGATGCCGATCGAGGTGATGCCCACCTGGATGGTGGACAGGAAGCGCGTCGGCTCCTCGTTGAGCGCCATCGCGGCGGCGGCGCCGCGGTCGCCCTGGTCGACCAGCACCTGCAGGCGCGCCTTGCGCGCGGCCACCAGCGCGATTTCGGACATCGCGAACAGGCCGTTTAGAAGGATCAGTCCGAGTAGGACGAACACCTCGGTGGGCATCGCCGGCTCCGCAAAACCCGCAACGGGGGCAAGCCTACCGGAGGCGCGTCGCGCACCCGCCGGCGGCGCGCCGGCTCAGCTCAGTAGTGGCCGAGCGGACGCAGCGGCCGCACGCGCGCGGCGCGCGGCTGCGTCTGCGGCGAGAACTGGGCGATGTGCTCGGGGATCAGGCTCATCGCCGCCATTTCCAGCACCAGTTTCAGATGCGCGGGCCGCAGCGGCTTGCGCAGCGCGATCGGCGGCATCGCCTCGCCAAAGGTGCGGCGCGCGTAACGCTCCGCATCCGCCGCCAGGCGCACGATCGCCAGATCGTCGGAATCGACATGGCGCGGGCCGCGCGCGAACAGCATCGCCTCGAACGGCGCGGCATCCACGACGACCCAGGGCAGGACCTCGCTGCGCATGGCAGCCACCAGTTCGCGCGCCACCGCCTGGTCTTCGTCGGAGAAGAACATCAGGGCGAGCCGCAGCACCGGCGGCGATCCGAACGGTGAGGGCGACATCGACGCGACCTGCGGCGTGACAGCGACGTGACGGCGCAGAAGATGGCACGGCAAGCCGACCGGCGCCTCCCCCGAACGGGCGAGCCGGCATCTCGCAACCGCGCTAATCCGTTTGACCCGCGGCGCCGAAGAACGCCTCGGCCTCCGCGCACAGCAGGTCCGGCACTTCCTCGGCGATGTAATGCCCGCAGGGCAGCGGACGGCCGCTGACCGCACGCGCGCACTTCTCCTGCCAGTCCGCTAGCGGCGTGAACAGCCGGTGCACCACGCCGCGCTCCCCCCACAGCACGCGCAGGTCGCAGGCGATACGACGGTCGGCGTCGGCACGATCGTGCTCGAGATCGATGCCGGCGGCGGCCCGGTAGTCCTCGCACATCGCATGCACGGCCCCTGGCGCGGCGAAGCAGCGTTCGTACTCCGCCAAGGCGCGGGGATCGAAGATCTCCAGCCCATGCACGCCCCAGCCGCCCAGTTTGGCGCGCAGGTAGAAGACCGGATCGGCGCCGATCAGCCGCTCGGGCAGCGGCGCCGGCTGGATCAGGAAGAACCAGTGGTAGTAGGCGCGCGCAAACGCCATCGTCGTGCGTTCGTACATCGTGCGCGTGGGCGAGATGTCCAGCAGCATCAGCCGCCGTACCGCCTGCGGGTGATCGAGCGCCAGACGGTGCGCCACGCGCGCGCCACGGTCGTGGCCGCAGACAAAAAAGGCTTCGTGTCCGAGCGCGCGCATCAGGCCGACCATGTCGGCGGCCATCGCTCGCTTGCTGTAGGCGGCGTGATCCGCGCCGCCCGGCGGCCGGTCCGAGTCGCCGTAGCCGCGCAGGTCGGGCATCACGAGCGTGAAGCGTTCCGCCAGGCGCGGCGCCACCTTGTGCCACATGACGTGCGTCTGCGGAAAGCCGTGCAGCAGCAGCAGCGGGGGACCGGCGCCGCCGGTGAGAAAATGGATCGCCACGCCGTCGATCGTGCGGCGTGCCGAGCGGAAACGGGCGTCGAACAGATCAGACATCGCGCCGCCGGCGCAGCAGTTGCGCCGTCTCCTCCAGGGCAAAGACGATGGCTTGCGTGCGGACCGCCGCGCGGTCGCCCTCGAAGCGGCGGGTGGCCGTCTGCACCCAAGGCGCCGCGCTCGCATCGCGCCGGATCGCCCAGCCGAAGCACACGGTGCCGACGGGCTTCTCCGGCGTGCCACCTTCCGGGCCGGCGATGCCCGTGGTCGCCACTGCGATCTGCGCCGCGCTGTGAGAGAGCGCCCCGAGCGCCATCTGCCGCGCCACCGGCTCGCTGACGGCGCCGAAGTCGCGCAGGTAGTTGGCGCCGACGCCCAGCTGCTGCACCTTGGCATCGTTCGAATAGGTGACGAACCCGCGGTCGTACCAGCCGCTCGCCCCGGGCACCAAGGTGACGGCAAAAGCGATGCCGCCGGCCGTACAGGACTCCGCGGTCGCCAGCATCATGTGATGGGCGGCGAGCAGCCGGCCCAGTTCGACCGCCAGCGCCTCGATCCGCGCAGCCGCATCGTCCATCGGTCAGCCTCCGGTCAGACGCCAGACAATCGCCAGCAACAGCAACGTG